>CAKZPK010000282.1 GCA_937139035.1 uncultured Crocinitomix sp.
AATTGGCTTTAGAAATTGTTGTATTTGCCAATAAGGCGGGCGCACTAATTTTAAGTGTGGCCGTGGAAGAAATGCTACATATGTCACTTTCTTCAAACATTAAAAATGCGCTTGGTAAGTATGGTGGATTGCCAGATTTAGTAGGGAAAACGCCAAAAGTGTGGCCAGCCTATTTACCTGGACATGTTCCTGCTTTCCCAATTAACAGAGCCAAATTAACCTTGGATCAATTGCATGCATTTTTGCTAATTGAAACTCCACTGCCATTTAATAATAACATGGCAGAAAAAGGGAATGTAATTGAATATCAAACCATAGGTCAGTATTATGGCAAAATAATTGACTGTATTCAAAACGATTTGTCAGACAGTGACTTTAATCCTGACGCACCACAATTAATTTCAAGCAGAGGTTATTATGCTCAAAATAACATTGACACCGTTTATTATAATAAAAAACACGAAGCCCAATTTACCAGTGCCAATGATAGTGGAGGGTTAATACATGTTGTTAATCGCGCATCTGCAGTTGCAGCAATGAATGAAATTGTTGAGCAAGGAGAAGGTGCCACACACAAAACTCCGGCAGGAAAAAAAATAACTGGAAATCATTTAACTCCAGATGGACAAGTTGTTTGTCCAATTGCACCCCTTGGCAAAAAAGGCACCAATACCAATGACTATGACGACAAGGACAAAAAAGAACTTTCGCACTTTGATAAGTTCTTAGAGGTTTATTGTGGTATTTACCGAATTAATCATGGTTTAAATGAACAATTAGGGACAACGGATTTTGATTTTACAAAGTATTTTGTGAAAGACTTGCCTACTAACCCAATGACGGCTGATTACCCTGAGGACATTCAGAAACTATCGACCTTAACCAACTCCATTTATACCTACATTTTTGTAATGGCTGAAGCTTGTTATAAAACTGGCGGACACAAACAATATGAAATTTTCATGTTTGGAATTCATAAGTCAATGATTTGGATTCTGAACTCGCTTTGCGAATCTATGTCTGGTATGAGCTACAGAGGTGCGAATGGAATGTTACAAAATGTATCTGCCACATTAGAGGATTATGATTTTGCTAAGAGCAGTAGTCCAAAATCTCAGATTATAGAATTGGCAGCAATTGCAAAAGCAGCTAACCCAAGTTTATCAGAAGGAGTGATTGCAAATATTAACGATTTACCAGATGTACCACTTGAAAGCTACTTAGTGAAGGACAATACAGGTATTTTATAATTATAAAACATTAAAAAATGGAAAATTTTAAATATAATGTTGCAAACGGCTGCGGTGGTGGCGGTGCATCAAATGGTTGTGGAGGAAGTGGTAAGTCAAACGGTTGCGGATCAAGCGGAAAAAAAGACATTGCAGTACCTTTAGAATTGCACACTTGCATGGGATTAAATGCCTGCAAAGGACATGATAGATATGGAACAAATGACTGCGCCGGGTCTGGAATGTGCGCAACTGTTCAGCATGTATGCCATACTTTAAATA
Organism: uncultured Crocinitomix sp.; assembly: GCA_937139035.1. GTDB lineage: Bacteria > Bacteroidota > Bacteroidia > Flavobacteriales_D > Crocinitomicaceae > Crocinitomix. The sequence continues at coordinate 1,512 of CAKZPK010000282.1, forward strand.
ACTGCAAAGCCCAAGGAGGCTGCGGACTTTATGGAGATTCAGAAGAACAGTGTAAACCTGGTGCAAATGATTGCGCATGGCAAGGTAGCTGTGGTTCTCCTATTCCTGCAGAGCGTTTTATTACCCAAGGCGAAAATCAAGGAAGAAGCGTATGGCAATTGGCTCGAAAACTATTTGAGGATCGTATGGACAAAGCGAAGAGAACCATTAAACCTGCCCCTTTTAAATACGGACCACCGGTAACTTGGTTAGAGGCAAATGGCAGAGGTAGTTCTTGCGGACATAGTGGAAATAAATATTGCAGTTTTGGACAAAATAATGCAGCAGCTAGTGCTCAAGCATTTTGTGTTGAATCAGCCAAAGAAATGGAAGATACTTTAGAAAACTGTGGTTGCATTGAACTAGAGGTTGAAAAAGTGACTCCTAAAAAAGCAGTAGCAGCAGTGAAAAAAGCCGCGGTTAAAAGAACCGCAACAAAAACTACTGTGAAGGGTAAAAAAAAGACAACACCTAGAACAAAACGCAAAGGTTAATTGACTACCTTTTAAGGATAAATAAACACGACCAATGACAATTGATAAATTGCCTAATTTAGGACTTGGACTAGGGTTAAGAGGCGAACATTTTAACCATATTCTAAAACATAAACCTGCTGTAGATTGGTTCGAAATTATTTCGGAAAACTTTATGGATTCTGGTGGACGTCCACGTCATGTATTAGATCAAATTAGAGAAGATTACCCTGTTGTTATGCATGGGGTATCAATGTCAATTGGTAGTACTGATCCGCTTGATTTTGACTATTTAAAAAAGTTAAAACAATTAAGCACAGAGATTAATCCTGTTTGGATAAGTGATCACCTGTGTTGGACAGGTGTTTTAAATATTAACTCGCACGATTTATTACCAGTGCCGCTAAATGAAGGAACCTTGCAACATATTGCTAATCGCATTCAGGTGGTGCAAGACTTTTTAGAGCGGCCATTAATTATTGAAAACCCAAGCACCTACCTTGCCTTTCAACATTCAGATATACCTGAGTGGGAATTTTTAAACGGCTTGGTAGCTGCCACGGGTTGCGGTTTATTATTAGATGTAAACAATGTTTATGTCTCGGCTTTTAACAATGAATTTGACCCTGTCGAATATATTGAAAACATCAATCATCAGCATATTGTACAAATGCATTTGGCAGGCCACCAACATTGCGGCGACCATATTATTGACACGCATGATAGTCCGGTGGTAGATCCTGTTTGGGAATTATTTCGTTTGGCTTGGCAAAAAACTGGTGGCACCTCAACCCTATTAGAATGGGATGGTAATATTCCAGATTTTGACACTTGCCATGCTGAGTTATTAAAAGCCAAACAATATATGAGCGGGCTGGTTGGCGACATTGATTTAGCAACACAAACGGATGAACGTGACTTGGCGGTTTCTAATCCAATTGATTTTATGGTCACCAAAGTTGCAGATAGTTTTGTTAAATAATTGAAGATGTATTTAGACCAAAACTCGAAACTAAAAATAGTATCTGCCCAACTCAACCAAATTCAAAGCTGGATGCAAACACAACTCTTGCATCCCAGTGAATTAAGCAAAGAGGAAACGGAAACTTATATTAAACCTTCCAGCAAATTAACTGCGCGCCAACATTTGGCCATTTATCAACGCAGTTATATTGCTCGTTTACGCGCCTGCATGCAGGCTCAATACTCAGGACTTTCTTACGCCTTGGGTCCGCAAATTTTTGATCAATTCACTGATTTTTATTTGAATAATCATCCTTCCAAAAGTTATACTTTGGGAAATTTAGGAGATCATTACGCAGCGTTTTTGGCAGAAACCCGACCAGACAAAGAGCAAACAGTAAAGGAAACCTGGCCAGATTTTATGATCGAATTAGCGCAGTTTGAATATTTAATTAATGGCGCTTTTGATCAAAAGTCAAATGAAAACATTGAATTAGCCAGCTCAAAAAATACGGATCAGGAGCTTAAACTACTCCCGATTTTTAACATCCTCACTTATCAATTTCCAATCAGTGTTTTTTACAAATCGGTAATTAATGAGCACCAACCTGAGCTGCCGCAAATGCAAACGAGTTATACCATTTTGCTGCGGAAAAATTATCAATTAGGCTTGTTCGAAATCAATGAAGGGCAATATCATTTTTTAAAACACTTTGAATCTAGTCAATCAGTTACTGCGGCTAAAAATTATATGGTTAGCCATTTTGGAGTTCCGGTAGAAAAAATGGATTTGTTTTGGAAAGATTGGCGCCAAGCATGGATTGAACAAGGCTTTTTTCAAATTGATTTATAAATCAAAAAGAGGGAAATACTCTTTCGAATAGATCCCTCCGGTTTTTTAACAACAGCTATTGGTTGTCTCGCAAGTACACGTGCAATTATTGTTTTCATCACAGGTACATGTACAATTACAATTTTTCATCTTTTTAAATATTAAGTGATACATTTATTTGTCACTCTTACAGACGGGAACTTTTAAAAAGGACGCAAATTATTTAACAATCACAATTTTTTTCCTCCGCATTCAATACATTTCCGTAAGCATCCGTCTGGATATTGCAACATTGCACAAATAGGTTCTTTAGCTTTTCTTTTGCCCGTTGCGATCGTGATTTGATGGTAGAATAGCCTACGTTCATATTTGCCGCATATTCTTTTTGCGTCATTGGGCCAAATGCTGTTTTATTTAATAAGTCTTGGTCTTTTTCTGGTAATTCTTTAACGAAGGATATTAAACAGCTACTCAAATCTTTAGTTGATGCATTGGATTCTTCAGGAAATTTTTCTTCAATACTATCTTGATATACGAGGCGCTTCTTTTTACGATAATAATCAATAATTGTATTGCGCGTAATGCGATAAATCCAACTCACCAAATTGGCGCCTTCGCTTAATGAATCAAGATTTGCATGAATTTTGATAAATACTTCTTGTAAAAGATCTTCTGCCAGTTCTTGACTATTTATGCGCGATTTTATAAAGCCTAAAAGTTCTGCTTTAAAATCGTTCCATATATGTTCTGTTGTCATTGTTTTCTTTTATTAGACGTACAAACTTTAAAAAGACGCAAAAAAGCTAAGCAATTCTTTATCTTCGTATTATGCAAATTACTCAATCTATAGCAAAAGTGGTTATTAAGGCAATTTGTGTTATTGTTATTATTTCTTGCTATTCAGGAAAATCATATGGGCAAGAACTTGAAGAAGAATTTCCAGATGCAACTGAAACAACAGTTGATTCATTAACCAAAATCATTAAAATTAACAATCAATATGCTTTTCAAAGAGGTGACTCTACCTTCGCTGTTGATTCTTATGATAAAATTTCCAAATTTAATCGGACACAATTTCTTGTTATAAAAGGAAATAAACGTGGTTTGACCAATGATGTTGGTGAGATAATAATTCCAATTAAATATGAGGTTATTTCTTATCTAAATCAGGATCATTCAACTGATATTCTTGTAAAAAAGGGTAAAAAGTACGGCTTGATGGATGAAAATGGAAAGGTGATTTTACCTATTCGATATAAAGAGATTCACTACGGCAATTCGTCCTCCAAATTATACTTAGTTACTGATAAAAAAGAGGAGTTGCACTTATTGCTTGGCGGAAAATTGGAGCCATTTACTGGAATAGAAAAGATAACCTTTTTCAAGAACTCGGCGGTGTTTAGCAAAGACGAAAAGTTTGGAGTGATTCATAATGGAGCAATTACCATTCAGCCAGAATATGACCAAGTTGAAGTTAAAACAGACGGAAGTACGACTGCACCGCTTTTAAACAAAACCTATTTCAGGAATTATTATCCTAAAGATTTGCATTGCGTGGTAGTTATGCAAGGCGAAAAAAAGGGATTAGCAAACGTGAATGGTGAAATTATTTACAAACCTCAATTTGATGCAATTGAATTTGATTATAATCATGGTTTTTTTACCTTAATAAAAGGAAATAAATGGGGAGTATACTTTCCAAAAAGTAATACTAAAATTGAGGCTATTTATGATCGTATCTTTCCTCATAAAACAAAATATTTAAAGCTATTTAAAAAGGGGAAACAAGGTGTTATAAACCATGCTGGAGAAACTATTCTGCCGTGCATTTTTAGTTCAATAGAACAGCAATTAAATGGCAATCTATTAGTCGTTAAAAATAGAAAAATAGGACTTTATAACAGTGTTGGAAAAGTGATTTTTCCCGTTGAACATGATGACATATCAGCTAATCGGTATTTAGAAGATTCTTATCGAGTAACTCGCAATGGGCGGTCTGGTGTAATTAGCCCAAACGCAGTTATTGTACCTATTCAATTTGACAAAGTCACTGAATTTGGCAGCTATTTTATTGTTGAAAAAGCAGATTCAGTTGGAGTTTATAATTTTAAAGGAGAGCAAATTCAAGAACCAACAAATGGCTGGGTGCAACAAAGTAATACACCAAGAAGCGATCTAACCTATATCTCTATTAATAATCATTTAGATATTGTAGATCAATATGGGCAATCCGTTTTAAATGATTCTCTCATTACTTATCGTTACATCCGTAACAGTTCAAACTTGTTCTCCCCTGAATCTGAAAATGTCACAGCTGCATTTGTCGGTGTTCAAAATAAAAATGGAAAATGGGGTGTGTTTGAAGAAATAAAATCAAAACTGGTCATTCCTGTAGTTTATGATAAAATTATACAGAAACTTGATTTGGAAACAGCCACTTACTTCATTGTAAAAAAAGGGAATAAAATGGGGGTAGTCAATTCGGCAAATGAGATTCTAATTCCTTTCGAATATCAAAGTTTAAGCTTTAGCGAAGTTTCTGCAAAATACATTAGCGACCTCTGGGAAGTAAATGTTGTGGCCAAAAAAAACAATAAATACGGACTTATAGATTTGGAAAACACAGTCATGATTCCGTTTCAATATAACGACTTAGTCAAAATTAGTTTTGAGCCCATTTATAAAGCGAAAACGAACTCTTTCTACATTGTAGTTAATAGCAATAATCAACGTGTTTTTGAAGGGAAATTTGACCAAGTTGGTGTTTTTGAAAATGCACAAGTTCTAACTTTTAAAAATGGGAAAATGCGCGCAATTAATAAAGCTGGTAATTATCAAACAGATGCTAAGCCCATGACTTATCATCAAGGTTATCGCACTTTTAAAGCGCTAAAAAATGCTTTAGTCAATGGTTTAAATAGTAAACATGATTCTGCACTTTTAGATTTTGCAAATAAAATAACACCCAGCAAACACCTCCTCTATCTCTTTTCTAAAATTTCGCATAGAAACGCTTATGTTGAATACCTTTCGCCAAAAAAAATTAGCAAACGCTACTACGAAGTACTTTTAAAAATTAAAAGTAAATGGAGTGCTGGATCATATTCAAAAAATAAACTCACAAATGTTGACGACTATACTACTTTTGACGGAAGAGTTTATTCAAATTATCGCAATGAAGAAATAACATATGGTATGCGAGAATTAAATTGGATCTTGAATGATGCCGTGCGTTTAGATGGATTTTGGATGAGTACTTTTTTTCTAAAACATAGTTTTTAAACGCACTAATAGATTGGTACGCGTATGTCTATTGAATAATATTATCCTCTTCCACCAAGGCCTCATTTCTAAACCGCAAGAATAATTGAATAAGTGCAATTACATCTTTTTGGCAATACACAACAATGCGTTCCAAGTCGTTTTCTTCGTAATAAACACGAGCTACATCTGCCCCAGAAATATCATCCTTTGGAGTGGGCACATTAAATATATGACATAATAAACTCATGGAGGTATAATGTTTATAGTCGCCAAACTTCCATAATTCCATGGTATCTAAATGATTAATTTCCCACGGTTTTTTTCCTGCAATATCCAATGCTCCAGGTAAATCAATACCGTGAATCAGCATTCTTCGTGCTAAAAACGGAAAATCAAACTCCTTAGCATTGTGGCCACATAAAATGTGATAAGGTGAATTATACCGTTGATTTAACATTTGGGCAAATTCCTCTAATAATTGCTTTTCATCATCTCCCGCAAAAGATTTCATGCGAATACTTTTTCCATCAGCCGTGTGGTGAACAATGCCGCATGAAATGCAAATTATTTTACCAAATTCAGCAAAAACCCCTGCCCTTTCATAAACCTCCTCATTGGACAATTCATCCCGTTCTTGGATGTATTTGTTTTTGTGTAAATATAACTCGGCGGTTTTCTCGTCTAATTCGCTAAAATTATAGACTTGCGGTACAGTTTCAATGTCTAAAAACAAGACCTTTTCAAGGTTTACCTTTTTTAATTGCATGGGTGATAGTGTTTATAAGAACCAATTTAATGAAAATAACTATTTGAGTTGATTGGTGATTTAATAATTTGCATCTGAAAGTAATTTTAACTGAATAATATTTCCATTTAAAACACGTTAAATCAACACATGAAATTCAGGCACATTACTCTTGTCTCTACTATCATTATTTTAGGCTATTTTCTCTTTTATAATGAAGCAAAATCTGATGGTGAAAACTTAGCAAAACAACTTTGCAATTGTTATAATGAAGAAAGCGGAAGAGTAGAGTATAAAGGTGTTGATCCTATCAAAATTCCTGATTTATACATTTATGTTATCCCTGAAGAATATCTTGATTTTAGAGCAGGTTTTATTGCCTCTCTAGCGCTCAACTGCCCAAAATATGGCAATAAGTTGATTAATTGGAGAGGGATTGGTAAAAACGAATTTCCGGTAGACCAGCTTTTTGATCCTTTAAAGCAAAGGAACTAAATCATCACGCCACTCTGTTCAAGAATAGGAATGGTTTTCATATTATCGTCAATAATGGTTTCAGCTAAAAACACATATTTTTTATCATACATTTTTCCATCCAAAGAAAAACTGACCCAATACTCATTACTAATTCCAAAAACATCCTCTACAATTGGCTCAATTTTAGCGTAAGAATTGCCCTCAACATTACCAATAAAATGACGCAAGATAGAAGTCTTGATTTTTTCGCCTGTAGTTTTATTTTCTCCGTATCCTTTAGAAGCTACTAGAACATTTTCTATTTGAACAGACTTTTGATTAAGCACATAAACATTATATACCTCAGCTGTTTTTTCATCATTCAGCTCCTTTACAACCGCAACAGAAACTCCCTCTACTTTTGGTATTTCAATGTCTTTTCTCATTTCCTAGTATATCAAATGTTCAATTAGTGCCTGCAAATTTAGCGGTTTAAACAGTGTTTTCTCTGAAATACAGCAAAATTTAAACCATTCTATCTTGAAATCCTTCCATTTTCTGCTGAATCGGATAAAAACATACATTTTATAGAATAATGTATATATTGTCTTTTATATGAAAAGCCTTGGGTATGTCTTAGTTCTATTTGTGATTTTTTCATGCAGCAACACCGAGTCAGATTCGAATAATACCATTGAACAAGAAGTTTCAGATCCTCTTCCAGAGTTGATTGATAGCCCAGCCGAAACAGATGAAAATTCGATTGAAGAAGGCAGTCAAAAATCAATGCTTATAGGAAATTGGCAAGATAGAGATGACGCCGAACTAACTATTAGCATTAGTTCAAATAAATACACCACCTACATTAACGGAGAAAAAAATTGGGACAACCCTTGGGACCTTTGTAATTACACTGATTATGCTCCAGAAAATGAGGACGACAATGGAAAATATGTATTAGTGCATTTGGCTGATAAAAGTGCTGTTTTCTATTCGCAAGAAATACTTTCCATTACTGAAAGTCAAATGGATGTAAAAATTATAAAAAGTAGTGCTGGAAGTGGAATGACACAAACCTTTATTCGAATTTAACCCAAATGTCAAAAAACAACATAAAAGAAACCACCTTTGTCCGCGCTCTTTTTCCTGTGGTGTGCTTAATAGCTTTAATTATTTATGGCATTTTAATTGGCCCACATGTATTTGAACAAGACGCTTTTCCCTTAGAGTTTGTCTTTATTTTAGCCAGTGTAATTGCCATGATTCAATTGCGGTGGATGGGTTATAAATGGGAAGAAATAACCAAAAGTATTATTGATAAAATTGGCAATGCCATGCCAGCAATTTTAGTTTTACTTTCAATTGGTTTGGTCATTGGTTCGTGGATTGCTTGCGGCACCATTCCAATGCTGGTTTATTATGGTATAAAGCTTATTCATCCTGATTTTTTATATGTTATTGCCTTTATAGTTCCTGTTATATTTTCAACCTTAACAGGAACCTCCTGGGGATCTGTTGGTACGGTTGGCGTTGTCTTAATGGGTGTTGCAATTTCATTTGATGCGAACCTGCCCATTGTAGCTGGTGCTATTATTGGCGGTTCTTTTTTTGGGGATAAACTTTCTCCCCTTTCGGACACCACAAATGCTGCAGCAATAGCCGTTGATATTAGTGTTTATGACCATATCAAATCCATGCTTTACACCACCATTCCAGCCGCACTATTTTCAATTGGTTTTTATTTGGCACTAGGGTTTATTTATCCGGTTGAAAGTGGAACTTCAGAATTTGCATTATTAACTACCACGTTAAATGAAACGCAAGCCGCGTTTAACTTCAACATTTTACTATTAGTACCACCGCTTATCGTTTTATACGGGTCTATTAAACGCATTCCAACTTTGCAGGTTTTAGTCCTTTCATCATTAGTGGCAGTATTATTAGCTTTAGTTTTTCAACCCTTTGCGGTTCATGCCGTTTTAGATAGTTTGATTCATGGGTTTAACACTGCCGCAATTGATTTTGCAGTTTCAGATAATGTGCAGCTTTTATTTTCGCGCGGCGGTATTTATAGCTTAAAAGAACCTTTGGTAATAACCTTATTGGTTTTTGTATTTATTGGCACTATTTCTAAAATAAATGCCATGCCTATTTTGGTTGACCGTTTGTTTGGCTGGGTAAAAAGTAAGGGTGGTTTAGTTCGTTCGGCGTTAATCTCTACAGGAATTACCAATGCTATGACATCTAATCAATTTGCAACAAGCTTTATTGTAGGAGATGCTTTTAAAAAGAAGTTTGACGAAGCTGGAGTTCCACGCTCCGTTTTATCACGATCGTTGGAGGATACTGGAACCATAATTGAATCTTTAATTCCATGGCATCCAACTGCTATATTTATGATGACTATGTTGGGTGTTGCTGTGGCAGACTATTGGTGCTGGCAAGTGTTTACACTCTCTAATATTTTTATTGCATTTTTGCTTACCTTTTTAGGCATAGCTATTGGAAAGTCTAAAAAAGAAAAAATGCAGAAGAAAAAGGAACTTGAAAATATTGATTGAGTTCCTTCAAACCTACTTCAACATTTCTACCACCCAAATTCCGCGTAATTGATTTGTTGCATATCCTGTTGCTTTATCTTGCGGGTAAAGTAATTGAATTTTTGAATGCGTTTCTTCCTCAATGCTCGCGGCATCTCCATGACATTTTAAACACATATCGTTAGTTACAATGGGGTAATAACCAAATACATTTTCTTCTTCATCAATTGTAATTGGTACAATCTCTTCGCCATTTGCTAATTGGGCTTTAAAATCTTGAATTATCTCCAATTCTTGATCATTCGCTTGGTTATTTGCATTCCGTGGTTTGTCTGAAACACGTTTAATTTCAGCGTTATATTCAATCGACATGCTATCTGTAAAATGAACCGCATTGAGGTTGCAAAAATTGACGGCGGCTAAAGTACCCTCACTGTTAATTTTGCCTTTTAGGTTTTTGCCCAAAACTGATTTAGTTGCCATGGCATATTCAAAACCACGATCAACATAAGACTTGTTTTCGCTATTTGCCAATATGCGTTCCTGCTCTTTTGGGTATTCATTTGTGTACCACATGGCATCCGCTATATTATTTTGATAAAGATAAAGTGCAACGGCTTTTGACTGGGAGGATTGCAAACTCATTTGCGGCATTAATCCATACAAAGTGACAGCATCATCCATTAACGCAGTTTCATTACTAGGATTGGCTAAAAAACTTTGGATGGCGGCTACAAAATCAACCTCAGCATTAAACTTATTTAAATAGACGGTTTTAATCGTTGCAATAGTTGGAGCAACATTAAATTCGTTGTTAGAATTTGGGCTATGGCAAGCAAAGCAAGTCGATTCTAATAATTGAAAACCATCAGGTAAAAGATCTACCTGATTCAGCGTGTCAATATTTGTATTTACAGCCATTTCCTCATGACTGTTTTCCTCGTTTACAGAAGAATCTGAACAACTTACGATTAACAACCCTAACAGGGTAATAACAACCCAACTTCTTTTCATAACAATATATATATTGCTAATGTATTACCTTTTATTGCAATGGTTTGTGACTTAGGTTACCCAAAGGCATTTAAATCCTGAATAAACTCTTTAATGTCTTTTTGAAACTTGCCTGTATATTTTCCAAAATATAAATCAATTTTAGGTTGACATTCTATATGGCATCCGCAAGCATTTCCCATATCTTCCGTTCCATTTGTATCCCCCCAATAACCATTACCAAATAAGTCAAATTTTAAAATATGTCTTGAATCACCATTAGGTCTTGAAATTTCCCACTCTTCTAAATATTCAAAAGTAGATATGTCCGTATGTATAACCCATTTTGTACGGGTTAATTCTTTTTCTAACTGGTCAATATGTGCTTTGCTCATTTTGTGTTGTTTTAAAGTTTGGTCGTAAAGCTAAATCGGTGGCATGAATTGTTTTTGCGCACTCACTGCGCAACCATACTACGCAATTGTTTTATCCTAATTATTGCTGACCTTCTTCAAATAATAAATGGAAGTTAATTCTTGTAAAATGAATTTGACCAAGGCTTATTCAATCCATAGATTTGACACATGACTTATAAACTAAAAGGTTCTATATCTCTCTTATTACTACTGTTTTTGGTGGGGCCAAAATCAATAGCGCAAGATTATTATTACACCAATTGTGACTCATTTCAAATTGATGATGAGTTTGTAGTAACGGAGCAAGACGAACATGAATTTAAACACAGTTATGCTGAGCGCGCATTTGTTTATTGCAGTCCAGATTCAACTCAAGAGCCTTTGGGTTTTGTTAATTTCAATACAACACTCACTACTTTAGAAACTGTTTCGCACGTGCGTCGAGATTCATTTATAATGTATAGTAATCGACCCAATGAATATCGTTACATCTACCATTCCTCCAGCTGGAAAAAAATCAACTTTAGAGGAGGATTTGGTTATGTTAAAGCAAATGACTTAGCGGATGAGTATTATCCCAATGGTCAATTTTTACTCCAATCAAATCGTAAAAGTTATGGCGAAGGTGTTCAATTAAAAGCTATTTCAGCCGAACCAAAAATGAGAAGATCTTTAGATAAAATTACGCTTCCATTTATGCATGGATATCGCTTAGAAACTTGTCGAGATAATGGACTGAAAGATTCTGGATTACTTCTTATTTATGAAACCTTTCGTCAAAGTTGCCCAGGAGCATCTAGCACTAACTTAGTTCTTTTAAATGAAGACGGTTTTCACAACCTCATCTCTAATTTTTCTACTGGAGAGGCTGGCATGTTTGAGCATGAAACTATTTACTATCCAATAAAACTTGCAAACGATTCTGTAAAGCTAATAGCTGTGTCAGACATAATGTATGTGCTAAGAGAAGAAAATGGACTTAATTTAAATGAAGTCTCTGGATATCCTTATCCAAACCATATCGGTATTCCAATTGAAAGGCTTATTGTAAAAACTAAGTCGTACACAGAAAATATTTTAGATGAAAATGGTAAAGAATTAATGGACGAGAACAGTAATTATCGCGTTAATATAATTAATGAAGAACCTGTTTTTTATGAATGGAATGGAGACAAATTAATTGAATTAGGGTCTCTCTACTATTTAAGTCGAGTGGACTCGCTCATAGCATTACCATCAGATGCAATAAAAATAGATAATCCTAAAAACCAGGTTCAAAAAGTTGCAGACAAAATAGTAGCAGATGAAAGTTCAAGTTTTACAGGAACTGTTTTAAGTGCACTTGTAGGATTCCTTTTAGGTGGCCTAACAATTGGAATTATCTTCTTAATTAAAAGGAGAAAAAGGTAAGTGTACGAAGCAATGATAAATAATGGTGCGCATGCCGTTAAAAACGTGATTTTAAGCACTCAAGTTTTTAGAGTTTATATTTGCGATAACCAAAATACACGGCTTTATTAAACGGATTTTTTCCTGCACTACCAATTCTCAAAAAAGCAATCTGGTATTCAAATTCATCTGATTCAATGCTCTCTTTTTCATTTACGCGCAAAGTAATCGAACCTATTTTTTTCACCACCTTGTTCGTTTTCGGATTAATGGTTTTAATTGTTATTGTTGCCACTTCCCCTTTAAACTCTTCTAAAGTAATGCGCGTTTCACCAAATTGGCGGAAATAACCTTCCTTAAACCAACTTTCTTCTTGGATTAAAGCCTTTTTTTCAGAGTTTTCGGCATAAGTTGAACCCAATAATTTTCGCTGTGCATCATCAATTGAATCTGTTTTTACTAATGTTTGCTGAATCACATCACTTTGATCTATAATCACCTCAATTTGCCGATCGAGAGAACTGATTTCCTTTTTTATTGAATTTGATTTAACAGGGTCGTCAATTGAAGCAATTGTCTTCAATTCTTCTGTTTTCATTTCTTTTAAGGCATCTAAACTATCTATTTCTTGTACCCTAATTTTATCTTCTTCACTTATCAACTTAGACTCTTCCTCTTCTCTTAAATTATCTAGCTTTTCTTGTGAAACAATGTCATGCTCTAGTTGCTCAATTTTTGCGCAATAGTTGTCCTTAACATCCCTACTTAAATTTTGATCTTGACAAGCGTCATTCGAAACGGATAGTTTGTGTTTTAAGTCATGCGGATGCGCATTGAATTGATTATAATATTGCGTTGCTAAATCTGCTTGGAGATTATCTTGATGTTGTTCTTTATTAAATTTAAAGGTACTTAGTTGTACAACGATAGTAACCAAAAGCGCAACAACTGGAACAAAACCAAAGAAGAACTTCCAACGTTCCATGGCTAAGTTTCTTATTTCAATGGTCAGTTTTTCGTTCTCTAATTCCTTTTTTTTACGCTCTAATTCTTTATCCGGATCCGGATTATTTTCAAGTGTACTCATAGCAGTAGGTAGGTTAATGTAACTTGAAGGTATGAAAAAAAAATAACTCGTTAATGGCGCTTACATGCAAGTGAAAGTTTACTCTTTGATATCAGGCCTACCTTGCTTACGCTCAATACTTGCGTTTTGCTCCTTCTGATTCAGTTCTACAGCATCTATAACCACGATAATGATGTAAATCAACAAAATAATACCACCAATAGGAATGGTAATAATTGACAACCAAGGTAAAACCATCCAAGCGCAATTGCCTTCATGACAAGATACACCTGTGCTTAGTTCAGTAAACCAGGCGCCTATAATACCAATAATAAGGGGTGAAAAAGCCAGAAAAATAATCACTAATAACCAAGGCACTAAACGGGTTTTTAGGTGTTTTTTCTTTTTAAGAATGAGAGCCATAATATCGAGTTAAAATAGATTCTTTAGGAATTCAATCTACTACTTTCCTCCAGCTTGTGCCATTAATGTAACACCAATTGCAATGTAGGTTGGAAGTTCTTGATAGTGTCCTTCTAGGTCATCATCTTTAACCTCTCCATCATTGGCAAAACTTGGTAAGGTTCCCGAACCTGTTCTTACAATCACCAAGTCTTTTTCAGGAATTGAAATGATATACTGCCCTGACATTCCTCTAAAATAAGTGACTTCATAAGGCATTCCAGTATAAACCCAATATTGAAAACCATACACTTGGTTTGGCTTTCCGTTTTTCTTTGTCAAAGGCGCCAAACTTGAAAATTCATTGACATAATTCGCACTAACGAGTTGCTTTCCATTCCAATTTCCATCATTATTCACCAATTTACCTAACCGAATAAAATCGCGCGAAGTTGAGTAAAAACAGCAAAATGCTTTTTCTGCACTCTCTTCATCATCTGCCAAACTCCACATAGCCTCACTCTCAGCCCCCATAGGAATCCATAATTTTTCACTTGCATATTCAGACACCGAAGTTCCAGTTGCCGCCATTAAAATGTACATCAACACTTGCGTGTCGCCACTTTTATATTTAAATGTTAAACCAGGGTCTTCTTCAATTGTGCGTCTATTCAAAGCCAAGTCACGATCATCCGTGTCATAATACAATTCAGCCACGTCACAAAACGGACTTACGTAGCTTTCAGTCCAAGACAAGCCTGAACTCATTGTTAAAATGTGCCGAATCGTTATGTCCTTTTTTTCATCAGCAAACTCAGGCAAATAATTGGCAACCGGTTCGTCTAAAGACTTTATATTTCCTTCATCCAAAGCCACACCTATTAATAAAGAAACAATTGATTTTGCCATTGAAAACGAATTGCTAATTTGATTCTGGTCATGCTCTCCCCAATACTCTTCATAAATTAATGTGTCACCCCAAGCAACAAGTAAAGATGAAGGGCTTAATGCCTCTACTGATTCGCGTTGTTCAGCCGAAATTGCAAAACTTCCCAACTCAGGATGCTCAGTCCAAGGTTGCGGATCTCCAACCTCAACGGTTCTATTTTCAAATACATCAAGGTCATAAATTGTTGGACGAATATGCCCTCTAAAATATGTGTTGGCAATTCCTTTATAGATATAATAACGCCCCGTAAAAATAATAGCCAAATTTCCAATTAGTAATAGAACCAAAATTAGAATTCCAGTCCATTTTAATATTTTTTTGATGTATTTCATTCAATTTACTTTTAACGCGCATTTAAAGATCATCCGCGTGCTTACACTCTAACCAACGTAATCAAAGTCAAAAATATTAGCCATATTTTCCTTTAGTGCTTGTTGCACTGCTTGAAAATCAACTTTTTTTCCCAACTCTTGTTCCATTGAAGTTACGGCTTTATCCACAATTCCACAAGGCACAATATGATTAAAATAAGATAAGTCTGAATTCACATTTAGCGCAATACCATGCATTGTCACCCATCTAGAGCTTTTAACGCCCATGGCGCAAATTTTTCTTTCATTCGGTGTGCCTGCCTCTAACCAAACACCTGTCATTCCGTCCAATCTGCCTGCATTTATTCCAAACTCGCTTAAAGTTAAAATAACGGCCTCTTCTAAAAAGCGCATGTATTTGTGAATGTCAGTAAAAAACTGGTCCAAATCAAAAATCGGATACATTACTAATTGTCCAGGTCCGTGATAAGTTATGTCTCCACCTCGATTTATTTTATAAAACTCGGCGTTTTTAGAGCGCAACATCTCTTCATTAATTAACAAATTGGATTCTGCACCACTTTTTCCTAAAGTATAAACATGAGGATGCTCGCAAAAAATTAAGTGATTTAAAGGCATTTGCTCTGTTTTTCCGTCGCGTTTTTCAATTTTTAACTGAATCGCCTCTTTGAATAAAACTTCTTGAAAATCCCACCCCTCGTTGTAGTCGATTAATCCTTTGTCGATATAGTTGACCTGTCTCAGTGTTTTTGTATAATAACCTCAGTTCGATTCAGACAAATTTACAGTGTTGAATGGACAATCTAATATTCCTTAAAATAT
>CAKZPK010000283.1 GCA_937139035.1 uncultured Crocinitomix sp.
TTTGGGGCATAGGCAAAACCCTATACAAAGAAATAATAAGAAGAGCTTTTTATGAGATGAAATTAAGTTCAGTAACAGTTTTATTACCCCCTACGAGGACAAGAATCTCGGGTTTATTGCACCTTGGATTCAAAAAAGACAGCGAATTAGAAATAGAAAAACAACACTTTATAAAGTAT
This sequence comes from uncultured Crocinitomix sp., assembly GCA_937139035.1. Lineage (GTDB taxonomy): Bacteria > Bacteroidota > Bacteroidia > Flavobacteriales_D > Crocinitomicaceae > Crocinitomix. The sequence continues at coordinate 180 of CAKZPK010000283.1, forward strand.
CGACTAGAAAAAACAGGGAAGTCTACAAAAAAGTAAAGCTACTTTGTTATTTATGAAAATTCAATCTCCTTAAGAGACAATATGTCTTACATTAAAAATCATTCAAATAGATTGGCTTTGATACAGACTATAGGATACAACAGCAAATGACCAAATGAAAGTAATTAGGTTAAAAAACATTTCAAATGATTATTTCCAAATGGCTTGGAATCTTTATGAAGATGCTTTTCCTCCTGAGGAACGAAAGTCATTGAACGATCAAACCTACGTTTTACAAAATGAAAATTACCATTTTGATATTTTCTTAATGGATACAAATCAATTTATTGGATTTATCTTATGGTGGGATTTTGACTCATATATATATATCGACCACTTTGCAACGGTTAAAAAACAGAGGAACAAAGGCTTAGGAAATTTAATCTTAAATAAAATTATTGACAATAATGATAAGCCAATTCTTCTTGAAGTAGAACTACCAACATCTAGTATTAATGAGCGGAGGATAAAATTCTATAAGAGAATTGGTTTTAAAATAAATCAACATTATTATGATATCCCTATTTCAAAAAGTCACCAATCCCGACTTCAATTATTATTAATGTCATATCCAAACCTAATTTCCAAAAATGAGATTGAACAATTTATCGAAAATTTTCATCCCATTATTTTCAAAACAAAAAAAAATGATACTGGAAACTAAAAAACGTAATTTGCGTTTGCGAATTGGTGGTTGTCTAATCTATATGAAAAATTTTGTCGTGGAAAAAGGTTTTACTTTATCAATTCAAACAATAAACCAGCGAGGAAGGTTAAACCTCTTTTAGAATTCAGTAAATCTTACAACTGTCACACTCAACTTTTTTCTGTGTCTAACTATAAATCATTTAAAAATTTATAATTATGACAGAAAAAAATTATGATGTACAAAGCATCAACATCAATGCAACTCCAGAAAGAGTTTTCGATTTTGTAGCAGAACCAACAAACTTACCAAAGTGGGCCTTGGGCTTTTCAGAAGTAGATGAAACATCTGCTTTAATGGAAACGCCGAATGGAAAAATGAAAATCGGATTGATAAATATAATTAATAAAGAGGCGGGAACCATCGATTCAATTATGACCATGCCTGATGGTAGTATTGGTAAAGCATTTTCAAGAGTAACGGAAAACAATGATGGAAAATCTGCGATTTATTCTTTTGTTCTCATGGCACCACCAGTACCATTAGCAGAAATTGAGGGCACATTAGAAATGCAGAAAAAGCAGCTCGCTCAAGAACTGATTCATTTAAAATCAATTTTAGAAAAATAGAGCTATGAAAAATGTAATTCTAGCAATGTTCCTAGCAACATTCACTTTGAATGCTTTTGCATTTGCTTCTGATCCAAATACAACTAAGGAGAATAAGATGAGCGATGAGCAAAAAAAAGTCTTGAACGTCATCGGAAAAATGACGACTTCGGTTAAAAATAAAGATATCGAAGGAGTTATGTCTACCTATGAACCTAATGCAGTTATCTATTTTCAGCCAGAAATGCCTATTAGTGATGATGCAACACAACGACAAATATTTCAAGGGTTATTTGCTGCAAATGCAGATTTCACCTTTTACGGCCACGAAGTATATATAACAGATAATATTGCTACGCATATTAATCCTTGGTCTATGACAGCTACTGGACCAGATGGAAAACAAATGAGACAAGAAGGCCTATCCATCGCGGTACTCAGAAAGCAAAAAAACGGACAATGGCTTATGATAATAGACAACCCATATGGTACGCATATTATGCAAACGCAGACAACAGGAAAAGAAACTGTCGAACAAAAGAAGGTGCAAAATAATATAAATAATATGACGGCCTCTTTTGCAAAGAAAGATCTGGATGGCATAATGGCTACCTATGAGAAAGGTGCAACCATTGTTTTTAAACCTGGCAAACCACTTACAGACGAAAAGAAGATACGGAAAATGTATAAAAAATTCTTTTCGGTGAATCCAACCTTCTCTTTTCATGGGCATGAGGTTATCATCAATGGTGATGTTTCCCTACATTTAAATCCATGGAAAATGAAGGGTAAAATTTTCGGGATATTTAAAATGAAAAAAGAAGGATTATCTGTGGTGATATCAAGAAAGCAAGCCAATGGTGAATGGCGTATGATTTTGGATGAACCCAACGGAGATCATTTAGTTAAAAAAGCAAAACTAGATATATTATGAAAAACAACGTAAAAATAAATCATTGGGCAGTTATTGGTTCTAGCGTACTTATTTTTGTATTGGCTTTTATTTGGTATGGCTCGCTTTTTGGAGATGCTTGGGCAAAAGGGGCCGAAATTGCTAATCCAGAAACGCCGCCAGTATGGGCTACAATAAGTTCGTATATAGTTGGTCTATTTTCTTGTTATGGCATTGCCTATTTGTTAAAATGGACAAATCGTTCGGGGCTGAAAAATGGAATTACTATTGGTCTATTCGTGTCTATTGCCTTTCTATTACAAGTGGTTATTGGTCCTTGGCTTTTTTCGGGTAGGTTTTTACTTTTTGCTGTAAATATGCCCTATTTTACACTATCCGCAATACTAGCGGGAGCCATTATTGGTGCTACAATGAAACCAATTAATGCAGAATTATAAAATAAACTATATTGAAAGGGGGTTTGGATTTTAATCAAACTCCCCTTTTTAAACAAAATATGAAAGAAAATAAACAACTCATAGAAAAAAGCCTTGCAGGAGATAAAAAATCTTTGGAATTATTAATTAAAGAGCATCAAAATTGGGTTTATAATGCGGCTATTAATCTTACAAGCAATACCGAAGACGCGGCAGATTTAATGCAAGAAACACTCATTAAGATGATTACTAACTTGAGTAAATTTCAATTTAAGAGTGGGTTCAGAACCTGGCTATACAGTATATTAAAAAACACTTTTTTAAATACCTTAAGAAAAAAAGAGTATCACCAAACCATTCCTTGGAAAGGGTATGCAGAGGGTTTAGATTCTATAAAAGACCAGGAGTTTGATGACGATAACAAAGCAGAAATTATAGAAGAAGCGAAACTCAGTTGTATGAAAGGAATGTTGCTTTGTTTAACACCAGATCAAAGATTGGTTTATGTTTTAGGTGAACTTTTTGAACTACCGGATACCGTAGGTAGCGAAGTAATGGAAATCACCAAAGTAAATTTCAGAAAAAAATTGAGTAGAACTAGAGAGGAATTGTATGGTTTTATGAATAATAAGTGTGGTTTGATAAACACGAACAACCCTTGTCGTTGCTCTCGAAAAACAACAGGATTTATAAAAAAAGGATATGTAGATCCAGAAAATTTACAATTTCAAAAAGAAGTTATCTCTAAAATAAATACTGTCGTAGTCGCAAAGTTGGATGTTTATGAGAACAACGGATACCGGGAATATCAAAAATTGTATCAAAACCATAATTTTCAGGAGCCAAAAGATAGATTAGCTTCTCTTAAAAAGATTCTATCTTCTGATCACATAAAAGACACTTTTGAATTATAAAACCCGAAACAAAATTAACGTTCAAAGTTGAAAAATGAGCTACGGAATCTATTGTCCAAGAAAATCACAATTACGGTATATTTTCTTTAAACATGAATATTTACGAAAAGCAGGTAAAAAAATTTTATTCGGAAATTTGGGATAAGAAAAACTTTGAGGAAATATCCAATATTCTTCAAAATGATTTTTCCTTTAGAGGTTCGCTCAATCAAGAAGGATGCGGACATGAAGAATTCAAGGTTTACATAAATTATGTCCATTCAGCACTTTCATCCTATAAATGCATAATCAAAGATCTTGTTGTACAAAATGAGAAAGTATTCGCAAAAATGATTTTTACTGGCGTTCATGACTCTGATTTTATGGGTTACCCACCAACAGGCAAACAGATATCTTGGTCAGGTGCAGCTCTGTTTATTTTTTCGGGCCAAAAAGTTTCTAGTTTATGGGTACTTGGTGATCTAAAGAAATTAGAAGAGGAGCTTGACGGTAAAACAAAGCCGATTACCTAACTATCTATCTAAATTAGTTCACAATTTAAAGGTGCTTTTATGAATAAATTAAATCTAAGTGAATCATTATAGACGACCAGTCTATTTTTTTTATATATTTGTAATATGAAAACGGAAGTCAGGAATAGAATTTTGGATATTGGGGTAAATATTATTGCCAAGAAGGGTTATAATGGTATTGGCATACTAGAGGTTTTAAATGAAGCCAAAATACCAAAGGGGTCTTTCTACCACTATTTTAAGAATAAAGAAGATTTTGGTATTCAGGTTATAAAAAGACATTCTGAGAATTCTTTAATATATATAAATTCATTTCTTGAGGATTCGACCTTAAGTCCATTGCAACGAATCTTTTCGCTTTTTGATGATGTTCAAAAAATATATGAAAAAAAAGAATTCAAGGAAGGTTGCTTGCTAGGGAATTGTAGTACGGAACTGGGGGGTCAAAAAGCCTGTTTTTCAACCGTATTGGAGCTTGAATTCCTTAAAATGGAAAGTGAATTTACTAAGTGTTTACAAGAAGCTAAAGATTTAGGTGAGTTAAAAACGGATGTGTCTACCGAGGAATTGACCAGCTTTATTGTAAATAGCTGGGAAGGAGCAATTATGAGAATGAAAGTTACCAAAAATTTAGAGCCAATAAAAATATTTGTCAAATTTTTAAAAACACAAATACTGATATAAAAAAATTTGATCCAAAATTAGACGACTGGTCTATTAATATTAAATAATTAAAATGGTTATGATCAATAAAACAAAACGCATTTTCCTTATTGCAATCCTCTTTATGGGAAATGCATTTGGACAAGAACAAAAGAGTAAAAACATGACTATCATAAGTAAGGAAAAACATAAAGAGGGAATGCATAACCTTAAAATTATTGATGGTGTAGCAGGAGAAAAAGTGTTAGAATCATTAGAAGATATATCACCAGATCTAGCAACCTACATCATAGAGTTTGCCTTTGGTGTGATTTATGCACGGCCATTACTTGACTTAAAAACTAAAGAGATTGTGGTTGTAGCGGGATTAACGGCAATGGGAAATGTAGAACCACAACTCAAAGTCCATCTCAATGCGGCTTTAAATGTAGGCTGGACCATTGTAGAAATTCAGGAAGTGATTTTACAAATGTCCGTTTATTCTGGGTTTCCATCCGCTGTTAACGGAATGAACGCTTTAAAGGAAGTACTGACCGAACGAAAAGAACGTGGGATAAATGACCCGAAAGGGATTAATCAACAAACTAAAATACCAAAAGATAAAACCAGATTAGATATTGGCATTGAACAGTTAGAAAAACTAAACGCGGTATCAATCGATAAACTTAATGAGGCGTATGAAAATGTTTCCCCTGATTTCATAAAGTATGTGCTAGAATATGGTTTTGCTGATATTTTGGCACGACCAGGGCTTGATTACAAAACAAGAGAAATGGTTACTATAGCAGCACTTACATCATTAGGTATAACAAACCAGCTCAAACTTCATATTAAAGGAGCAATGAATCTTGGAGTAACAAAGGAGGAAGTTGCCGAGATAATGATACTGATGGGTGTATTCTCAGGCTTTCCTAAAGCCGTTAATGGTACTATGGTACTTAAACAAGTGATTAATGAATAGTACTACAGTCATAAAAATCATATGCCTAAAGCTACTATACCTGCTGTGCACATCCGTTTATGCGCAAAATAATATAGATGTCAATACTATTAAAAATAAAGCCATGATAGTAGATAGTATGGCCTTAGTCATTGGTCATCCTATAAAGAAAGAAAGAGTTTTATTCCATTATAATTTTGTTGATGCTTTTTTAGCGGGAAAAATGTATCAAAGCAATTATACCTATCAAGATTTGCTAGACCATGGGAACTTTGGCCTTGCTGCTGCAAACAAAATAGATGGTGAAGTAACCATTTTAAATGGAAGAATTTACCAATCTAAAGCAGACGGAACCACAGTTAAGGCAGGGTTAAAAGACAAAACTACTCTGGCGTTTGTAGCAAACTTTACGGCTGATTCTTCTTGGACTATTAATGAAATCTTATCCAAAGAAGGTTTAGAAGAATCGCTGAAAAAACATTTTAGAAGCACTAATCATATATATGCAATTAAGGTAAACGGGGCATTTAACGCTTTAAAAAACCGTACATATCCAATAGTGTCTTCAAAACCTTATCCTGAGTTCTCTGAAGTAGTAAAAACCCAAAAAGTTTTTGATTTACAATCTATCAAAGGAAGTTTAGTCGGTTTCTATATTCCTTCTTTTCTAAAAGGAGTGAACATTCCTGGTTTTCATTTTCATTTTGTTTCTAATAATGAAAAGTACGGAGGTCATGTATTGGAATTGGAACTTGCCAATGCCAAAGTAGAGATAAGCGAATTAAGTAGTTACGAAGTGAATTTTCCTGAGAATCCAGAATTTCAATTTATTGATATGAACAAAAAATAAAATCAATTATATAAACAAAGATAAAATTAGAAAATGATGAAAAAAACAGTATTAGTTACAGGAGCAAGCAGAGGAATTGGCTTACTAACGGCAAAAACACTAGCAAAAGCAGGATTTCAAGTTTTTGCGGCAATTAGAGGCACAGAAGAAAGAAATGCAGCTGTTGTAGAGTCGTTAAACGAATACGCAAAACAAAACAATGTGCAAATTAGTGCAATAGAAATGGACGTTACCAACGAAGTTTCGGTAAACAAAGCCATTGAGAAAATAGAACAAACCAATGCTATAGATGTCGTTATAAATAATGCAGGAATCATGCCTGTGGGTTTAACTGAGGCATACACCATAGATGATTATCAAAAATGTATGGACGTAAATGTGTATGGTCCAGCACGTACAATGAGGGCTTCTCTTCCTTTTATGAGAAAGCGAAAATCAGGTCTGTTTATAAACATCAGCTCAAATGCAGGTAGAATTGCAATTCCATATTTCGGCGTTTATTGTGCCAGTAAATTTGCATTAGAGGCTTATACCGAAGCACTTCATTATGAAGTTGAACCCTTTGGAATAGAAGCTATTTTAATAGAACCAGGTGGACACGGAACTGATTTGGTTTCAAACCCTCCTGCCCCTTCCGATGACAAAGTACTGACAGAGTATGGTGATCTGGCACAGGGTAGGGATAAAATTTTGGGAATGTTTCAAGGAATGTTCGCACAGCAAGACGCTTCAACAGATGCTCAAAATGTGGCAAACAAAATACTCGAATTAATAGAAATGAAAAAGCAACGCCCAATGCGTACTACCGTTGGTCACAATATGGGAATCGATAAAATCAATCAAGAGAGCGACATTGCTCAAATTGGTCTTATAGATATGCTTAAACCCGTTTATTCAGGTAAATAGTAAATCTTTTTTGTTGAAGTTAAAAAATATAGTAAGATTAAATTCTCAATAATGGAGTTCATCTCAATTCCCCCTTGGGGTGTTCTCCTTCATAAAAATAAATTAAAACCAAGTAACAATGAAAAATAAAATTTCCCACTCGTATTTAATATTAATTGTTGTTTTCTTTTTGGCATCGGCTTTTAAGAATAATAATGCCAGTTCAGATAAAAAATCACTAGAGTTGATTCAAGCCTTAGAAAAAGTGAATGGCGGTTGGCATGCGCTATCAAAAATGAAAGATGTAGAGTTTACTTATGATTATGATGACAAAAGCAAGAAAGCAAAAGACATCTCAAAAGAACGCTTTATATTTAATGGAGAGCAAATATGGGGAGAGTATAGCGAACATAAAGTAAATGTAATGCCGGAAACAGAAGGCATAGTCCGCCAAAGAGTTATTGACGGAAAACCTGAAGCCTCATTAGATGGGAAACCCCTAACGGATCAAAAGAGTATAGGAACTTCGGGGTTTTTAAGAGGTGCTAGCTATTACTGGTTCACCATGATGTACAAATTGAATGATTCCGGAACAATCCATAAATATTTAGGCACAGAAAAAGTGAACAACATTATGTATGATAAGGTAAGTCTCACTTTTGAAAACACGGGTAAAGCTTCGGATGACTCTTTTATCCTTTATTTTAATCCAAAGACACACCTTGTAGATCGTTTTTACTTTTCATTGCCCGCATTTGGTGTAAACGACCCTGTTTTACTAATGGAGCTGGATTATGAAAAAATTGATGGTATGTATGTGAGCACCACGAGAAGAGGTGTTTTTCCAAATGCCAAGGGAGAATATGGCCTAGCAATTGTGTTTACCTATTCAAATATAAAATTCAATAACGGATTTACAAAAGAAGATCTGTCACTGTAAGTTTACTAAGGAAGCTATATGGTCGTTATCGTAACCTCTAAACAATGGGTTAGTAAATTAAACTGTCCACCTTTTCAATTCCCTTGAATTATAAATATTAGGTTCATTTATTTAAGACAAAACCCTGCTTTCTATTACAAGTAGGGTTTTTGTAATTAAACTCCAATTCAACATTTAATTTAAAATTCACTAAAAATTGATGATAGATGATGAAACATTAGAAAAATTTGACAGAACAATAGATATATTGGAATTTGAAGAAGTTGATATACTCGTCAGAGCTGAAAAAGGAATTAAAATTATCAAAGAGGTTTTAAATAAAACACGAAATTCTGTAGTGAACCGCTCGTTTAAGTCCAAGCAAAAAGAAATTCATTTCTTTAAGGTAGTTAAACCAAAAGTATTTAGTAAACTTATCTACTATGTAAAACTATTCAATATTGAAAGTAAACGGCCCAGAGGAAGTAATAAATCTCAGATAAAATATTTTAACAGCCATATTGAAAGGCTTCAAATCTATTTTAACGACAACCTTGAATTTTACCATTATTATCGTAGAAACGCAACGTCACTTGATGAACAATATTTTTTGAGAGGAAAAGCAGATATACGCTTATATCCAGATACATTTCATTTTTTTTCGGACGAACAGTTTTCAACAAGTCATGATTGCACGGTAGCTACCATTTTAGCCTATGATATGCTTATAGTACATTTAAAAACGGAAATAGATAAATTAGAAAATAACAACGGTATGGAGACAGCAATTCCACCTTTTAGAAAACAGTCAAAGCTTTTTTGGACTGGACATAAAACCGATTTAATAGAATTAATTTATGCACTGCATAGTTGTGGGGCGATTAATAGCGGTACAGCTGATATCAAAGAAATGGCAGCAGCTTGTGAACAGATATTCAATATTGATTTGGGCAACTATTATCACACCTTCATTGAAATCAGGTCAAGAAAAGCTAACAACACTAAATTCATCGATAAACTAAAGGAATCTTTAATAAAACGCTATCGTGAATCCGATCAATAAAAACCATAGTTGTACCCAAGTTGGGTAAAATCAAAACGATTGCTAAATTCATATTGTTTGCATCCAAATGATAGCTTGATTTTTTTCTAAAAACTAAATCAAATCAATATAACTCATTAAAAATGAGTACAAAAAATCACCCACCTTGGGTGTAACTATTGAATAAATATGAATAATCTTACTCAAATTTGTAGAACGAAAGTCAAATCAGGCCAGGGGCTATCAATTAAAAATAAGGAATGTAGATAGTCCCTTTCTTTTAAATCCGTTCTATTATGCCAACAAGTATTATCACTACAGATGACCTTCGGGAATTCAAAATGGAATTGCTCGATGATATTAAAAACCTTTTAACCAGACAAGCTTCGGGTAGAATCAAAAAATATCTCAAATCTTCAGAGGTTATGGATTTGCTTCAGGTAAGTCCAGGTACTTTACAAAATCTTCGAATCAATGGCACTTTGCCCTA
>CAKZPK010000284.1 GCA_937139035.1 uncultured Crocinitomix sp.
TGAGCCTAACTTTCCCATTCCAGATTCGTAACACGCTAAACCTGTCCAACCAAAAATGGTAAAGAATCCGACCAAATTTTTTAAACTAAAAAACTGGAACCCGATACCGGTATCTCCTTCAATAGTTGCGTCAACATCCTCCATTTCAACATCCGCATCACCAGCGACGAGATTTAAAATTAATAATAGGGAGAAAATGAGGGATCCAATTAAGGAAGTTCCCCATAAAATTTGACTGAACCAGTCAAGGCTTGACCACCATTCTTGCATTAGGTTAATTTTTTACTTAAAACTAAGAACATTTTTGATATTAGCTATGATTTACTTTCTCTTTTTCTCAAAGAATGTTTTTAGTATTTCAGAACAAGAGGCTTCTAAAAGCCCTTTTTCGATAGTTGTTTTTGGGTGATAAGGATTAATTCCGTAGGAGTTAGCTCCTCTTTTTTCATCGACAGCTCCAATAACGATTCTTCCAATTCGACTCCAATATAATGCTCCTGCGCACATAAGACAAGGTTCAAGAGTGACATATAATACACAATCATTGAGGTACTTTCCTCCTAAGTATTCCGAGGCAGAAGTGATGGCTTGAATTTCGGCATGAGCAGTAACATCGTTTAACTGTTCTGTTAAATTATGAGATTTTGCAATGATAGTATTGTTTGAAACAACTACAGCTCCAACAGGTATTTCACCCAATAGAAATGCTTCTTCGGCTTGATTAAGAGCTTGTTTCATAAAGTATTCATCGGAGAATAACTGCATTTTAGTTTGTTTTAGATACCGAATATGCTAATAATTCTTTATTTTTAACGTTTAAGACTTACGATTATAAAACTATTATGAAAAAACTATCTTATTTATTTTTAGCATCTTTTATTGTTTTATCTTGTGATAAAGATCCAATTGACCCAGTAGATCCAAATCCTCCAACTCCAGTTACTGGACCAAAATTGATTTTTAAATTTCAATTTGATAACACACAAGAGCGTTTAGATGCTTTTGGAAATGTATCAACGGTACCAACTGGACATGGAGCGATATCTCCAACTTTCAATGCAATTTCTGGACATGTTATTGAATTAACACCAAATGCATCAACGGCAGTTGGCGCAGGAGAAATGGTTTACAAAGGAGCTGAAACAACTATCGGTGGAGATAATGCAATTGATTTTTCTCAAGCAAAAGTAGTAAGCGCAGGTGAAGAATTTGTTTCTGTTCCGCTATCAGAAGTTGCTGCGGGCACTTACGAATATTGCAGAGTTTCTATAACATATCAAAATTATCAAATACCTTTTACGTTTAATGGAGATGATTTTGACGGAACTTTGGCTTCTTTTGTTGGGTTTCATCAATGTTTATCACCTTATACCGTCTGCCCGGATGAGGATGTTGTGAATGAGAATCTACTGCAGGGTTATTGGGCTTTCGAAACGCATGACGAAACTTTACCGGTGACTGTACCTTTAAGAACAGGTCAAGCTCCAGGGACTACCGTGCCAAATCCTATTAATTCTACTTCACCAATTCCTGCAGGTAGTTGTTTAGTTACTGGGCAATTTGCAAATAGTGGATTTACAATAACGGGAGATGAGACTGAAGATATAGTAATTATCCTGTCATTATCTACTAATAAAAGTTTTGAATGGACGGAAGTAGGAACTGAAGATGGAAAATATGATCCAGCAGCTGGCGAAGAAGTTGTTGATATGGGATTAAGAGGTCTTCTTCCGATAGTGCAATAGATTAAACTAAATGATATGGAAGCCTGATAATTTATTATCAGGCTTTTTTCGTTTCTATTCATAGCCAATCAAGGGGAATTCCTATTTTTGCACTGCAAAATTGAAGTTATGTATAGATCGCACACTTGTGGAGAGTTAAATACCTCAAATATTGGTACAACGGTTAACGTTTCTGGATGGGTTCAAAAGATTAGAGATAAAGGAACTATTGCTTGGATTGATGTTCGAGACCGATATGGT
>CAKZPK010000285.1 GCA_937139035.1 uncultured Crocinitomix sp.
GGAATTAATGGAAGCTATAACGGGCGCATAGAAATGTCAACCGGGCGCGGTGCAGGTTATAACTTTTTCGACAATATGTCAAAACAATGCATCAGAATGGATGGCGTAAATGCGCTAAATATCTACAATGGATATAATTATTTTTGGGATGAAGGCCCTGCTGAACCTACAGTATTAGGATCAATAGAACTTGATTTAGATCCTGGATATGAAACGGTACTTTTGGGATATAGAAATCAATGGAACGTTGCCAATACAATCCCTGCTAGTTCTGAATTTGATGTTTGGAGTGAATATGGAGGTGATTTCAGTTTTTTATTAAGCTATCCTATGTCTAGTGTTTGTGGAGCATTGGATCCAGATTTACCATATTCACCGCCAATTAGTGATGGAGCAGGTAATTATATGCCAGATATTTCTTTAACTGGTGAGGTTGATCCAGTGCGTTTAGATACAGCAATTGCATTTGCTACAAAAGCAACTGTATTGATAGACCCATTGGGGTCTGATGTGTCGGCAATTACTCTTTTTTATGATATTTTAATGCATGATTATACCGAACAAGAGTTGGAAGATAAACGCGTACAGTATTTGCTAAATGAGGCATATCACGGAATGAAATTTACAGTAGGACATGCCATTGCAGACAGTGTGATATTGGAGTCTAGTAATGCATCAAGTTTTAGTCCTGCCATTCAAAAATATGTAGATGTATTAAATGTCTTAACACAAGAAGATACAATTAATACTCAACATTATTTTAGACGGTTTAATCTAGAGTTGGATAAGGCACATCTTTTTAGAATGATAGGTCATACAGAAATGGGGTTAAATATTCTTCAAAACACCAATTTTTGTGTTTTAGATTCAGCCGAACAAGTGTCACTTAACAAGTGGATGTTTGTTTTTGAAGAAGAATTGGCAAAGCAGCAGTTTGGTGAATTGGCATATGGTATGGATACTGTTTTTACAGATACTACAGGATATTATATCCCAACAAATTCGAGAGCCACTGAGTATTATTTTGGGTCAGTGATTAATAGTTTGTCAAGTGTGACTTATCGTACTTGTACTGGAGCCAAAAACACTGAGCCAACTCTTGCTAATGATAAGGCTTATGAATTTGTATTATATCCAAACCCTTCAAATGGAATCATGACAATTAGTTATAATGTGCCAACTGAAGGTCAAAATAAAATCTCCATTTATACCATGGATGGAAAAGAGGTATTTACAAGTTCACTAAAAGGTGGTAGATATTCAGAACAGATTGATATTTCATTTGTTCAAAGCGGAGTATACCTCTACAAGCTAAGTTTGAATGACTTGCCAACAGAAGTTGGTAGAATATCAATTAGCAAATAGTTATTAATGAGTAAGTAAAAGGTGTTTTGTAAAGTATAGGACTATCCTTCGCTGGCAATTAAGCTTTCAACTTTTTCAACCATATGCGTGTTTCCTGTAAAATAAGGAGCACGTTGGTGTAAATCAGTTGGGTCAATTTCCATAATGCGTTGTTTCCCATCAGATGCTGCTCCACCAGCTTGCTCAGCAATAAATGCTAATGGATTGCACTCATATAATAAACGCAATTTTCCGTTTGGAGCATTATCAGTTGCAGGATACATGTAAATTCCTCCCTTAATTAAGTTACGGTGAAAATCTGCAACTAATGACCCTATATAACGAGCTGTATAAGGTCGGTTAGTGTCGGCATCAATTGTTTGCGAGTACTTAATGTATTCTTGTACACCCTTTGAGCTACGGTAAAAATTACCTTCATTCATAGAGTAGATTTTCCCATTGGTTGGGAACTTCATTTCTGGATGCGATAATACGAAAACTCCAATTCCTGGATCGTAAGTAAAACCATTCACTCCTTTTCCTGTAGTGTAAACCAACATGGTAGAAGAACCATAAATCACATATCCTGCAGCAATTTGTTCCGTTCCTTTTTGTAAAAAATCTGCTTCAGTTAAATCCGATCCTACAGGCGATACTCTTTTATAAATACTGAAAATTGTTCCGATAGAAACATTTACGTCAATATTAGATGAGCCATCTAATGGGTCCATTGCAACAATATATGAACCATCATTATTGATTGGAATGTATTCATCATTTTCTTCAGAAGCAATACCACAAACCACTTTTCGGGCAGTTAATGCCTTAATAAATTGATTGTTGGCATAAACGTCTAATTTTTGTTGGGCCTCACCTTGAATGTTTTCAGAGCCTGCTGCTCCAACAATGTATGATAGTAACCCGGCTTTGTTCACCTTGTTACTCACAATTTTTGACGCCAATCGAATTGCGCTCAATAATTTTGAGAATTCTCCGCTTGATCCAGGGAAGTCCTGCTGCTTATCAATAATAAATTCACCAAGTGTTTTTACATTTTCCATGACAATCGATTCTGATTTTAACAGTGCAAATAACGCTATTATTAAAGATAATACCAATTGATTTCGTACCTTTGTGTCAACAATCTCAATGGGATGCGAAAAAAGATCTATTTAATTACTTTGTTTGTCTTTTTCATGCAAGACTTGTTTGGTCAATGTGCAATGTGTAAAGCCGTGGCTGAAGAGCAAGCTGAGGAAAACGGAAGCAACATTAATGCAGGAATCCTCTACATCATGATTATTCCTTATATCATTTTGTTTATTGTATTTCGCAAAAAGATATTTTCCTTTTTTAAAGAGTTGAAAAACGCCGGGGTACCTCACTAGCCCGTTTTAAGTTCACAAAATTTTGATAGTCGACATTACTGTCAATAAATTATTCTAAGAATATACTTTGAAACTTGGGTGTATGCTTTAATTATTTTCAAATCAATAATTAAAGCAGTATAAAACAAAAACCTCTAAACGTTGAAGTAAAGAGGTCTTATAAAATCTATAATTGAATTTCTTCTATTTAAGTTGGTTCGGATCAGATTCCGCAATTTTGTTGTATTGAGCTTGTCTGTACATCCAATAACCGAATGCTGCAAAACCAAATAACAATACCGCAACCCAGTAAATTTCACCAATTGGCTCCAAAGTATTTTGGAATAACCAGTAACTAGCATCACCTAAAGCGTAAAAAACATCTGTCGAACTCATAATTATCAATTTTCTCAACAAATGTAATAAATAAATTACATTAATTTTAAGCCCGTGCTAGTAAATTTGTATAAAACAAAAACACCGGTAGCTGTTTTCAGCTTTCCAATCCTGATAGGCTTGATAGCCTTACCTATTTTGTTTGTAGAAAATCCAGAGTTGCCCAATTTTTATTCTTGGCAACAAGAACTAGTTGCGCTAGTCTCAAGCTCGGTGGTAATTCACTATTTATCAGCTGTATTAATATTATATGTAAGTGCAATTGAATTAAACCGCGTGGTGAATGCTTATGGATTTTATTCAAAAAACACGTATTTGCCAGGCCTTATATATGCAATATCGCTTTTAAGTTTTGATCAAGTTTATTTTTCATCCTTATTGTTGGCTTATGCCTTTGTTATTTTTGGAATAGGCTTTATTTTCAGAATTAATCGACAGGATTCTGCCACCGAAAGCATTTTTATGGCTGCATTTTTGTTTGGGGTAGCCACAATCTTTAGTCCGTTTTTGTTGCCAATTATTGTTTTGCCTTGGTTTAGCTTGGTCGTTTTTAGATATTTTGTTTGGCGAGAATGGTTCATGCTTTTAATTGGTTTTAGTATTCCATGGGGCTATCATTATGGCGTTTACTTTGCCGTAACTGGAGATTGGGATATCTTAACGGAAGGGTTTGCTTTGGTTAATTCTCCAATCGAGTTTACGCTAGACAAGTTAAGTTTGATGATTTATATGACATTGTTGGTCATCTATTCAATCTGGAGATTTTTGGTAATTTTAAATACGCAATTACTTGTTTTTAAGAAGAGAAGCCGCCTCTTATTTCACTTTATTTGGTTAACATTAATTACACTAGCATTTAGTTGGTACTTTCAAGATGCTTGGACAATTGCAGTAGCAATTCCATTCACAATTATAATAAGTGTTCAAATATTAAATGCCACTCAATCACTTTATTCCAATATTATGTTAACCGTCTGGATGGGGTTAATCATTTGGAATTTAATAATGTGATTAGAATGTGAACAACTTCTCTGTTTAATTGTCCGAATAATATTAACTTTGCAACGCATTTAAAAACGAAGAAATGAAATTTGGAGTAGTTACTTTTCCAGGGTCCAATTGCGATCAAGATATGGTAGACACGTTGGAGACAAGTTTAGGTCAACAAGTGGAACGTTTGTGGCACAAGGATCACGATTTAAAAGGAGTTGATTTTGTTGTGTTACCAGGAGGATTCTCTTTTGGAGATTATTTACGTTCTGGAGCCATTGCAAAGTTTTCACCTATCATGAAAGAAGTTATTGCGCATGGTCAACGTGGCGGATATGTAATGGGAGTATGTAACGGATTCCAAATTCTTTGCGAAACACCATTGTTAGACGGTGCATTATTGCATAACAATAGCCAAAAGTTTATTTGTAAAAATGTATTCCTTACACCAAAATCAAAGGATGCAGCTATTACTAAAGGACTTGAGGGAGATAAAGCGTATAAAATTCCAATCGCTCATGGTGAAGGTCGTTTCTATGCCCCTAAAGATGTAATGCAATCGATTTATGATAACGATCAAATTTTATTTAAATATTGTGATGAAGATGGAAATGTAGCTGAAGCTCACAATCCAAATGGATCATTAGATAATATTGCAGGTATCACAAATAAAGGAAAAAATGTATTTGGAATGATGCCTCATCCTGAACGTGCCTCTGATGAAAATCTAGGTAATATTGATGGTAAATTATTGTTCGAATCTATTCTAGCGAACATTTAATAAGAAAATATTTTTATAGTTGCCCCTAACTGTTTTCAACGGTTAGGGGCTTTTTTTTGAGTCTTATAACTATAAAAATAAATATATAATTATAAAAATAGTTGTATAATTATAAAAATAGTTATAGGTTTGCATTGTCGACATGATTACGTTTACCGTCTTTCATTCGGATTGATTGTCTTGCGCAGGGCATGATTGAATTATGAAAGAGGAGAACATTAACAAATGATCTAAAATGAAGAAAGAGTTAACAAAAGCAGAACAACTATTAGTTGTAGGAGCAGCAGATTACTTATGCTGGGGATCAGATGGGGTTTTAGAGTATTCTCCAGAAGATGCTAGCAGTCACATGTATCATTGTGTTCCTTATGCGGTTGTTTCTGCAAGCGCAAGTAACTAAGCTACAAATGAAGACTAAACTCTTAATACAGTAGCTTGAGTTTAAGAAGAAGAGCAATCATTCATCCATGAATAGGTTGCTCTTTTTTTACCAATTAGTA
>CAKZPK010000286.1 GCA_937139035.1 uncultured Crocinitomix sp.
TTATAGCTTTGCTCAGGATGAAATGCCTAACAATATTGATGACGTTATCACCTGGAGCTTTGAGGTAGAGTACACTTCTGCTGACGAAGCAAAAATAACAATGCGCGTTGCTCAAAAAAATGGGTGGCACATCTATTCTCAGGTTCAACCAGAAGGAGCAATTCCTTTACCTACTGAATTCGATTTTAACGACGGAAAGAATCTCAACACTGATTTTAAGTTAAATGGTAAAACCAAGGAATATGGAGCAGAACTTATAGACAATGATGGTTTCCCTGAAAGATCGTTTCATGGAAACAAAGCAAAATTCACTCAGAAAATAAAGATTCTCTCAAAAGAAGATTTTGAAATTAAATTGTACTACGGCTATATGGCATGTAAAACTGCTTGTTTGCCTCCAGAATATAGAACAGAAACGATTTCAATTAAAGGGACAAACAATATTGATATTGCTGATGCACCTGAAGAAATACTTGAAGAAGGAGATAGTACTTCTACAGACACCTTAGAATTACCTGACCCAATAACATCACCTATCGGTTTTCAAGCATATTCTTATAAAATATCTGAGACAGAATATGAATTAGTAATTAAACCAGAAGTTCCTGAAAAGTGGTTCCTTCTAAATAATGTACAAGTTGATTATTCGGGCAGTATCACAAATTTAGATGACCGAAGCAATGTGGAATCGAAAGACACAGCATTGTTCTCAAACAATTATAGCGTTTATCAAGGTGGAGAATTTAAACAAGCCGTTTCTGTTGACACGTCAAAAGAAAATTTTAGTTCAATTATCGGAGCTATTAGTTTTGCTGGATTGGATTCTCTTGGAAATAAATTTGTCTCAGAACAGGCCGAAGTGAAATTCTCTTTGGATGAGGCCTTAGACAAGCCCATTGATAGTTCAGGTGGAAGCTCTTCCTATTGGGGGATATTTTGGCTAGCATTTGGGGGCGGACTATTCGCTCTATTGACTCCATGTGTTTTCCCTATGATTCCAATGACAGTAAGCTTCTTTACAAAAGGGAGTGAAAACAAGAAGAAAGGATTATTTAGAGGAGTAATGTATGGCTTCTTTATTCTATTGATCTACGTACTACTAAGTGTACCGTTCCACCTTGTTGACTCATTAAATCCGAATATACTAAACAATATCGCAACCAACGGACCGCTTAACATCTTCTTCTTTATTATGCTCTTCGTATTTGCCCTATCGTTTTTAGGTGCATTTGAAATTGTTTTACCAGCGAAATGGACTAACAAAGCAGACAAAAAATCAGACTTAGGAGGATTAATTGGAATTTTCTTCATGGCACTAACGCTTGCTTTAGTTTCATTTTCTTGTACAGGTCCAATTTTAGGAAGTTTGCTTGCATCCGCTTCAGGCGGTGGAGCATGGAACTTGACTTGGGGAATGGCTGGATTTGGTTTAGCGCTAGGTTTACCATTTGCTTTATTTGCAATATTCCCTTCTTGGTTAAATGGTTTGCCAAAATCAGGAGGATGGCTAAACAATGTTAAAGTTGTTTTAGGATTTCTAGAACTTGCATTTGCTTTCAAATTTTTATCTAATGCAGATCTTTCTATCCAAGCTCACTTGCTAGAACGCGAGTTATTTATTGCTATTTGGGTTGCAATCTTTGCAGCATTAACACTTTATCTATTTGGAGTCTTCCAGACAAAGCATGACTCGCCGATCAATGGAGGGCTTGGAACATTCAGAGTAATGATAGCAACATTATCATTAATGTTCACGGTATATATGATACCAGGAATGTTTGGAGCTCCATTAAAAATGATTTCCGCCTTCCCACCACCGCCATCATATAGTGAAATTCCATATGGTATACATGGTACTGCTCCTAGTGACGTTCCTGAGGGGGCTGAATTCGAACATGGAATGGCAGTTTTCCACGACCTTGAAACTGCTCAAAAATATGCGGAAAAAGTGGACAAACCTTTAATGTTAGATTTCACTGGATTAAACTGCGTAAACTGTCGTAAAATGGAGGTTAACGTATGGTCTCACGAAACTGTCCACCATATTATGGCGGATGAATTTGTTGTGGTTTCATTATTTATTGATGAAAGAACACCACTACCTAAACCAGAAGTTTCTCCTTATTCTGGAATTACGCTTACTACAAAGGGAGAAAAATGGGCTGACCTACAATCTTCATTGTACGGAAAAGCGACACAACCGCAGTATATAGCGTTGGATCGTAATGGAAACCAAATTAACCAGGATGCAACATACAAGTCGCATGGAGAACCTGTTCTATTCCAAAAATGGTTAGAAGATGCGGCAACATACTATGAAACTCCGGTTTATTATGGTTCTGTTGTTTATGAATAAAAACAGAGTTAAATTCTTATAATAAAAAAGGAGCGTGATATCACGCTCCTTTTTTATTTGACTTATTTTTTTTAGGATTCTTCGGTACAGGATCGTGCCCCATTCCTCCCCAAGGGTGACAAGAAGCAATGCGTTTTATCCCCATCCAACCACCTCTAATTGGGCCCCATTCTTTGATTGCATCAATTGTGTAATTGCTACAAGTAGGATCATAACGACACTGGGCTGGAAAAATTGGAGAAATAATCCATTGGTAGATTTTAACAGGAAAAATGAATATGTAATTAATATATTTCATCATAATTACTTAACATATTCTTGGCGCTCCACCAAGGCATAATACTCATCATCAATTTTTAAATACCCTTGATCGTAGCAAAAGAAATAGCGCGAACCTTTTTTTGTCTCGTAGATGTTGGTGTAGTAAGCAAAATTAAATCCTTCCTCCATCAATGTCGCTCCCATAACTTTGGCCTTACCATTGGGGTTAAGACGCTCTAATATTCTTCGATTCCTTCTTAAAATATTATTTACTTTTCGAATGTAATTTGAACTATCCCTATTCAGCTGATTATGCTTTGTATTACGACAATAATCAGAACAAAACCGTTTATCACTTCTTCCTGTA
>CAKZPK010000287.1 GCA_937139035.1 uncultured Crocinitomix sp.
AAAAAGTCTTCCTTCAATCACCATGAAAAGCTCATCTTCGTTGTCGTGCTTATGCATAACAAACTCGCCTTTTAACTTGGCAATTTTAACCTGCTGTTGGTTTAACTCTCCAACAATCTTCGGGCTCCAATGTTCAGTTAATAAGGAAAACTTTTCGGTTAGGTTTATTTTTTTAATTTCCATAAGGCTTATTCTTCAATCCAATCAAAACTATTGATTATTGCATCAAATGTAGCATCATAAGCATCTTTTTGCTCTACTTGGGTACTCATTGTGATTGTATACAACAAATTTTCACTTGTCAAAAACACAGCAGTATTATTTAAATTCAAACCACTTGTTTCATAGGTCACATCAATTTCAATACAATCTATTCCTTTTTCTGTTGTGAATTTGTTTTGTTTAATTTCTGGTGTATCAAAATAAAGATTCGTCATTTTAACATTCTCATCTACTATGGATTGTAAAGAAATTCCTTGATTATCAAAAACAGAAACACTAAACCCTTCACCAAACATATCTGTTGAATCAACAAATTCTTCTCGCGCCATAAAAGCCATTCTTGCATCCAAATTTATTGTATCCCAATCTGCAGGATAATCAATTTTAAATCCATTCTCATGATCTGTAAAGGTTTTAAAATCATTCCCTCCGCATGAAACAACGACTGCGGCAATGATCAATAGAATTATTTTTGATAGTGTTTTCATTTTTTGATTTTATTAGTTGTTTGGTCTCTTCTTTTAAGGCTTTGTTTTTGATAAAGTCTTAAAACTATATTCGTAACAATTAAACCGACACAAAGATAAGTGCTAATTTGAAAATAATAGGTTATGTGATGTTCTGAATCACAATAGCAGCAAAAATAAGAAAGTACAAGGAACGATTGCTATTGACACATATTTTAACGTGAGCTCTTAACAAAATTTAGTGCTATAATTGTTATCAATGAGCAACAAGCAATTAAGAGACTAATATGAATTTACTTTTACTTCTTTTTTGCATTTAGGTGCTGCTTTAATTTAACAATACCATTCGCAAGGATTAAACCTAGAAAAATATATCCGCCAAACCAAAAATAAAATTTAGTTCGGTGACTATCATAAGCATCATCTATTAAATATAGGTTTATAATAATGGCAATTAATAAGAAAATATAGGTTCTATAATCATCTAAAAAATCACCCACTCTTTGAAACTGCTTTTTATCCTTCAAAAGAATTATTCCTTGAAGGATTAATGCTACAGGAACAACCATCACCTCAGGGTGAAAACCAAACAGAAAATTAACTCCATCCCAATGCTCTGTCAAAGCATTCCAAATATTCATTAGTCCTCTACTGTCATTTGGCTCACTGCTATAACTATGAACGTAGCGATATTTTACTTCCATTATTGGCAGAACAACACAAAGTGCGAATCCGAAAAAGGTTATTTTATTTAGTTTATCAATCACAGTAGCAACAAAAAGTCTAATTTTTAAGTGGGCAATTTTCTTTAATAAGGGTTCCAAACTCTATAAAATCAATGGTGTTATCTGTATTTTTTTCTTTTATCCTAGTGAAAGCAACCTCTTGCCCATCAGTAGTCCGAATTGTGATTGTGTCGGTCCACCTTGTGAATTCGGTTGGTGAGTAATTGGTTATTTCTCTAAAAGGAATCGTATTAAATTGTTCAGTTATAATACCATCTGTAGTTACAACAATTTTCTCTCTCAGGGTAAATTGTCTATTATAAAGCCAGAACCCCAATTGACTGCAGCCTATTATTGAATAAGCAATAATTTTATTTGTAGCACTATCACTAGAAAACCACTCAGAAACACTAGCCCAAACAAGAATTAAAACCAAAGGCAATAAAGTACCAACATAAATGCGAAAGTTTCTCTTTACTAGGCTTTGATTAGCCACTTTTAGATTGATATTCATACTAATATTCGCGTTTAAGAGTAGTATTCAGCCTCATCCTTTGGAAGCTCTTCTATATGAAACGGTTTATAGTCAAAATTAGCAGTTTTCTTTTGTTCTTTCGAGCTATCATCACCCTCAATTGTAAAAACAGCATAAGCTGCATTATTATCGATAATATCTTTAAGCAATTTGTGAAATTTTGGAGCTCTACTTGCATCTATTTTACCATCAACCTGTACACCTATTTTCCGCATTGATTTACCTAACCCTTCGCCATGGAAATGAAAATGCGCTCTATCCACCTTTTCACTTGTGTATATTGCACGCATATCGTTATTAATTAAAAAAGGCTCTAACTCTCTTTCTTTTGCCCACTTCTCCATGTTTTTTAACATGTAAAACAAAGACACCTGCGCAATTTCATCCTCAGGATAGCTTCCTCCAATATCAGAATGAACACCTGGAAACCAAACTTCATGCGTAACATTTTCTTTATGATTCATGAGGGCCGCCGAGAAAATTGATCGCGTCTCGTCAATGGCAACTAGATGCACGGCTTTTTTAATATTGGGTGCAATGTGAAAATCCTGAAAAATATTAGTCTTATTAATTCCTAAAAATTTCATAAAATTAGTCCACGCACCCAAAGCCGCAACAGTATCCCAAACACCTAAAAACTCTATACCTGTATCAAAAGGAGGCTTTTTACTAACCACCTGATATTTTTCAACACGTTGCTCCACTACATTCGTTTCCTTATTTACGCTAGATTTAAATGCTATTTTTATTTTATAAGGAATACCCTCTTTGTGAATTTTAGACGCTAACAGCCTGGCTGTTGCCGCACCGCGACTGAAACCAAAAATATAAACTCGATCACCTTTATGCCAATTTTGTACAAACTTAGCATATGCATTTGTAATGATATCATCAATATCCGCTCCTGTAGCTCCTTTCAACACCTTTTTTATACGACTATTCTCATTGTCATTTCCTATCCCGCGGTGGTAGGTTACAATTTGATTTTCATTATCGTTTTTTAGAATGCGCTTGAGGTGTACAATGTTGGTAACATTTCCATCTGAATCAATTCCTGTTTCATCATTCCAAGTACCATCTAATAAAATAATATGCTTTCGCATTTTAGCCTCACCGTAAATACTTTCTTTACAATAGGTTCTTTCAATTCTATCCTTTGACATAATTTTGACTTTGGGTGAGCGGCTAATATATTATTAATTATTTGAATTTCTTTGCTTTAACACACCCAGCACCTCATTTAACGCATAACCTTTAGCCTGTAAAAGTATAAGGTAATGGAAAAGTAAATCTGCAGATTCTTCAATGAAAAGAGCGTCATTATCATCCATTGCCTCAATCACCACTTCAACAGCTTCTTCCCCCACTTTTTGAGTCACTTTATTTATCCCTTTATTTATTAGTGCAGAAACATAAGAGTCCTTTTTAGGGTTTTGTATTCTATCCTGAATCGTATTTTCAAGTCGTTCAATTTCATAATAATTAGTTCTCGTTATCTCTCCCCAACAAGTTTTAGTTCCTTTATGGCAAGTTGGACCTGCTGGCTTAGCTTGAATGAGCAAAGCATCAGAATCACAATCCTCTTTTATATCAACCAATTCAAGCGTATTCCCACTTTCTTCACCTTTCATCCAAAGACGTTGTTTTGACCGACTGTAAAAAGTTACTTTTTGAGATGCTAAGGTTTGATCCAAGGCTTCTTGATTCATATATCCAAGCATTAACACTTCTCTTGATTGGCTGTCCTGTATTATAGCAGGAACCAGTCCATTAACAAATTTTATTGATTTCATCTTATAGCTATATTTTGTTTTTTTAATTGTTTTTTTAATTCTGGAATTTGAATCTCATTAAAATGGAAAACAGACGCTGCAAGCGCTGCATCCGCACCCCCGATTTTAAAAGCATCTGTAAAATGCTGTATTGAACCTGCTCCCCCAGAGGCAATAATTGGTAAATCCACTTTTTTAGACAAAGTAGCCAAGGCTGAATTTGAAAATCCAGATTTAGTTCCATCACCGTTCATAGAAGTGAACAAAATCTCACCTGCGCCCAGTGCTGTCACTTTTTCAGCCCAATCAAAAAGATTCCATTCCGTTTTAACTTTGCCTCCATTTTTATAGACCAACCACTCCCCTTCAACCTCTTGCGCATCAATAGCCACAACTATGCATTGCAGTCCAAACTGGCTAGACAATTCAGCAATTAAATTGGGGCGATTCAATGCAGCAGAATTAACTGCTATTTTATCTGCTCCGACTCTCAATACTTGCCTTGCTTCTTCTACAGATGAAATACCTCCACCAACAGTGAAAGGGATATTAATGTTTTTAGCAATTTCATTCACTAATGCCACTTGTGTTTCCCGGCGTTCTTCAGTTGCTGAAATGTCTAGAAAAACTATTTCATCTGCTCCATCATCAGAGTATTTTTTTGCCAATTCAATAGGATCTCCTGCATTTCGCAATTCCTTAAAATTGATTCCTTTAACTGTTTTTCCATTTTTAATATCCAAACAAGGAATGATTCTTTTAGTCAACATAAAGCTCCAATTCTTTTAAGGTTATTTTATTCTCGTAAATGGCCTTTCCTATAATTGCGCCGTCACAACCAATAGCACGTAAATCTTCTAAATCCTGAATATTAGTAACTCCTCCACTTGCTATCAAGTTTATATTTGGTAGCTCCTCCAAAATTTGCTGATAAAGCAGATTAGCTGCACCGTTAAGCATACCATCTTTTGAAATGTCTGTGCAAATCACATTTTGAACACCTTTCAACTGATAATCACGAATGAAACCAATCAAATCCTGCTCAGTTTGTTCTTTCCAGCCAGCCACAGCTACTCGCCCATTAAAAGCATCTGCGCCTAGTATAATTTTATCAGCTCCATACGCATCTAACCACGCTTGAAATAACTCAGGATTTTTAGCTGCAATTGTTCCGCCTGTAACTTGTTTGGCGCCATTTTCAAAGGCGATTTTTAATGATTTGGTTGATTTAATCCCACCTCCAAAGTCAATATCCAAACTAGTATTTGTCGCTATTTCGTATAAAACGCGCCAGTTAACTATTTCATTTGATTTTGCACCATCCAAATCAACTAAGTGAAGTTGTTTTATTCCATGGTTTTCAAAATCTTTAGCCACCTCCAATGGTGATTCATTATATATTTTTTTCTGTGCATAATCTCCTTGAGAAAGGCGCACGCACTTTCCTTCAATTATATCAATAGCGGGTATAATTTTCATAATTCAATAAAGTTTTTTAATATTTTCAATCCTGTTTCACCACTTTTTTCTGGATGAAATTGACAGCCGTAAAAGTTGTTTTGTTGCATTGCTGCAGAGAAAGGCTTCTCATAATGACAGGTTGCAATTGTCTGATTATTCGTTTCAGCATAATAACTGTGCACGAAGTAGACATAGTCATCCTGTGCTAGATCTTTAAATAATGGCGAAGGATGCAATTGCAAATTGTTCCATCCCATATGCGGAACTTTTATTCTTTCAGTTGTCTCCTCTTGTTTAGATTCAAATTTATGCACATTCGTTTCAAAAATCCCCAAACCGTCAACAGCCCCCTCAGCAATGTGTCTACAGAGTAATTGCATCCCCAAACAAATCCCTAAAAAGGGTTGATTCAACGTACCAATCACTTCATCAATACCATTGGTTTTAAGCGCAGTTAGGGCAGGTTTGGCATGGCCAACACCAGGTAGAATAACTTTGTCGGCATTCCTGATTTCATCCACCTGATTAGTTATTACACCTTCAATATTTAATCGTTGCAATGCATACAATACAGACTGTGTATTTCCAGCACCGTAATCTATAATAGCCACCTTCATTATATCATTCCTTTAGTTGTTGGTAAAATCATGCGATCTGGATCTTCTTGTATAGCCATTTTTATTGCTTTTGCAAAGGCTTTAAAAATGGATTCTATTTTATGGTGCTCATTTGTTCCCTCGGCTTTAATATTTAGGTTGCAAAGTGCTCCATCTGTAAAAGACTTGAAGAAATGAAAGAACATCTCCGTTGGCATTTTGCCAATCATTTCACGTTTAAATTCAGCATTCCATTCCAACCAATTCCTTCCTCCAAAATCAATAGCAACTTGCGTTAAGCAATCATCCATAGGCAGCAAATATCCATAGCGTTCAATTCCTATTTTTGACCCTAAGGCTTTTCTAAAAACTTCTCCAAGTGCAATTGCAGTATCTTCAATAGTGTGATGCTCATCAACCTCTAAATCTCCTATAACATTAATTGATAAATCTACCAAACCATGTTTTGCAATTTGAGCCAGCATATGATCAAAAAAAGCAATGCCTGTGTTAATTTGGGAAAACCCTGTTCCGTTTAAATTTAATTGTATTGAAATATCCGTTTCATTGGTTTTTCTGGCAATTACTGCAGATCGGCTTCCTTTAGTTAAGAAGGAGTAAATTTCAGACCAGTTTGTGGTTTTTAGTGCTACAAACTCTAATTCATCTATTGGTTCATTACTCAAAAGAAGCCCTTTGCATCCTAGATTTTTTGCTAGCTCCATGTCAGACATGCGATCACCAATAACCAAACTGTTTTCAAGATCATATTCTCCTCCAAAATACTTCTGAAGCATACCTGTTTTGGGTTTTCGGTTAGGAGAATCCTCCTCTGGCAAACTAGGATCTATATGAACAGATGAAAAGAATACGTTTTCATTTTCAAAGGCTTTAATTACGCTATTTTGAACAGGCCAAAAGGTTTCTGACGGAAACGAGGCTGTTCCCAAACCGTCCTGATTAGTGACCATAACCAATTCATAATCTAACTCTGTTGCTATTTTACGTAAATAATAAAACACATTTGGATAATATTCCAGTTTCTCAAAACTATCTAACTGATAGTCTACAGGAGGCTCAATGACCAAAGTTCCATCTCTGTCTATAAATAATACTTTTTTCATTCTGTAATTTTAATTTGATTAAGACAATTAATTAATTGGGTGTTTTCTTCAGTAGTCCCCACTGTTATTCGTAATGTGTTTTCGCAATACAATTCGTGTGATCGATTTCGTGTAATAATTCCATTATTGATTAAGCTTTTATGAATATCCTCGGCATTTTTGAAACGAACCAACCAAAAGTTAGCTTCACTTGGAAAAATTTCTACAACGAAAGGGAGTTTAAATAACTCAGCATACAATCGCTTCTTTTCCGCATTAATCAAATTGATGTTAGCTTGTATTTCTGACTCATTCTTTAACAAATCAATCCCTGTACTTTGCGTAAGCGAATTAATATTATAGGGCGGTTTAATAGTGTTTAAAACATGAATTATTTCAACAGATGAAAACCCTATACCTAATCGTAACCCTGCTCCTGCATAGGCTTTTGAAAGTGTTTGATTAACAAAAAGATTTGGGAATTTATTGAGCAATTGAATGGTAGATTTGGCATTAGAAAAATCTATATACGCCTCATCAACAACAACTATTCCGTTAAAATTTTCAAGTACTTTATTGATCTCACTATCACTCAATGAATTGCCTGTAGGGTTATTGGGCGAACAAATGAAAATAATTTTAGTTCGTGAATTTACAGCAACCAAGACTCTTTCCGCATCCAAACTAAAGTCTTTATTTAAAGGTGCTTTAATGCATTCAACAGCATTAATATTAGCCAATACTTCATACATTCCATAAGTTGGTGGCATAATGATGACATTGTCCGTATTTGGTTCACAAAATGCACGAATCAACAAATCCAATGTTTCATCACTTCCATTACCAATAAAAACTTGCTCACTTTTAACGCTCTTTAGGTTTGCAACAGTCTTTTTTAGTTGCTTTTGATAAGGATCAGGATAACGATTGTATCCGTTTTCAAAAGGACTTTCATTGGCGTCCAGTAAAATTCCTTTCGCATTCAAATCATGCCTTGCAGCCTTGTACGGCTTTAAAGCTCTTATATTATTGCGTAGTAAGTTTTCAATTTTCATTCTTTAAGTTTTTTAATCGAATAGTAACGGCATTTTTATGTGCTTGTAATTGTTCTGCCTCTGCCATCACTTCTATTGTTTCTCCAATATTTTTAATGCCATTTTCCGTAATTTTTTGAACTGTTATTTTTTTTACAAATGCATCTACATTTACTCCACTATAAGTAGTTGAAAAACCATTAGTTGGCAAAGTATGATTCGTTCCAGATGCATAGTCTCCAGCACTTTCAGGTGTAAATGGGCCAATAAAAACAGAACCAGCATTTGTGATTTGACAAAGAATAGTTTCTGGTTCTTGTTCGGTTATTATGAGATGTTCTGGCGCATATTGATTAACAAATTTGATTCGCTCATTTAAATCTTTCAAAACAATTATGCGTGAATTTTTAAGTGCGGCTGAAGCTGTATCTCTTCTTGCCAATGCATTTATTTGTGTTTCAACAGCTAAAGAAAGCTGCTCAATCATAGTTTCACTAGATAAAAGAGCAATTACCTGACTGTCTTCGCCATGCTCGGCTTGCGATAAAAGGTCTGCTGCAACAAAATTTAAATTGGATTTTTCATCTGCCATAACAAGTAATTCAGACGGACCTGCAGGCATATCAATAGCAATGCCGCATTGCTGCGCAAATTGTTTCGCAGCCGTAACATATTGATTACCGGGACCAAAAACTTTAAATACTTTTGGAATTGTTGCAGTTCCGTAGGTTAATGAAGCAATTGCTTGAATTCCGCCCACTTTAAATATTTCAGTTATTCCAACTAATTGCGCAGCATAAAGAATAGCCGGGTCAATTTCTCCAAACTTATTTGGAGGTGTGCAGAGCACTACTTTTTCACAACCTGCAATACGTGCAGGAATCCCAAGCATTAACACAGTTGAAAACAAAGGAGCTGTTCCTCCAGGAATATAAACGCCGACCCGCTCAATTGGTCTAGATTCCTGCCAACAAAAAACTCCTTTAGTCGTTTCTACAACTTCTTTATTTACAATTTGCGTATTGTGAAATATCTCGATATTATTTGCTGCAATTTTAATGGCTTTTTTCAATGGATCAG
Source organism: uncultured Crocinitomix sp. (assembly GCA_937139035.1). Classification (GTDB taxonomy): domain Bacteria; phylum Bacteroidota; class Bacteroidia; order Flavobacteriales_D; family Crocinitomicaceae; genus Crocinitomix. Next base: position 8,996 of record CAKZPK010000287.1, read on the forward strand.
CCACCTTTGTGCATGCCAGAGCAATTTCATTTTCAGAAACTTGAAAATTTGCAAGGTTTACTTTATCAAACTTGGCGGTGTATTTACTAATGGCTTTATCGCCATCCTTTTCAACCTCCTTAAACACCTTACGCACCAAAGGCATTAAATTGTCTGTAGTGATAGATGGACGCTCACTAATCTTTTTCCAATCAATCTGATTTGGATTAATATATGTTTTCATTTTACACATTTTTTAGAGGATGATTTTTTCAATTGGCAAGACTAAAATACCTTCTGCACCTTGGGCTTTTAATCCATCAATTACTGGCCAGAACTCATTTTCACTGATTACGGTATGTAACGAACTCCAACCTTCCATTGCAAGTGGCATAATTGTAGGGCTTTTTAAAACAGGTAGCAATTGACTAATCGCTGCTATTTTATCGTTAGGAACATTCATCAATACATAACGTGATTGTTTGGCTCCTAACACGGCATTTATACGAAAATTCAGTTGATCAATCAATGCTTCTAAATCTGAAGCAAGCTCAGCCCCCTTAACCATTACTGCCTCTGACTCTAAGACTGTGGTTGATTCTTTTAATCCATTTTTGAAAAGAGTATTTCCGCTACTTACAATATCCATAATAGCATCTGCAAGACCAATGTTTGGAGCAATTTCTACAGATCCAGAAATTTTATGGATTGAAGCTGAAATCTTGTTAATAGAGAGAAATTTTTCAAGTGTTTTAGGATAAGAAGTTGCTATTTGTTTCCCTTCAAAATAGCTTACATTTTCTACTTCAACCTCCTTAGGAACAGCCATTGAAACACGACATTTGGAGAATCCAAGCTTAGAGACAACAGGAAGTTTACTTCCATTTTCATAAAGGGTGTTTTCACCGAGAATTGCCACATCTACGACACCATCAATAAGGTATTGGTAAATATCTGAATTTCTTAAATAATAAATTTCCAAGGGAAAGTTCGTAGCACATGTTTTGAGTTGATCTTGACCATTATCAACAGAAACTCCACTCTGCTTTAGCAGTTTCAAGGATTCATCCCTGAGTCTGCCAGATTTTTGAATTGCAATTTTTAATTTTCTCATTTCTTGTTTTCATGCCTAGACAAAACTGAGAAAGGTTGGGATTGGTGAAAAGAAAAAACCCGTCTCAGCAAAGCCAAGACGGGTTTAGATTATTTCTTATTTACAGACATATCATTTTCCGCTCGCCTTTATGCAAGTATGAAAATGATGATGATGTAATTGATTAAAATTCATTTTTTCTTTTCGAGCTACAAATATAAGTGAACTTTTATTAAAGAAACAAGAAAAAAATTGTTTTACAAAAAAAAGACCACCTTGGAATAATCCAAGGCGGTCTTAAATGAGTTGTTATCCGTTATTATTGGATAGAAACTTTTCTAGTAATTACAGCACCTTCAACTTCGATAGCTACAATGTAGATACCAGCTGGAAGGTTGTTTAATTCAATGATAGAAGTTCCAGTAACTAAAGCAAAGTTTTCAGTTTGAACAGTTTGTCCATTCATGTTAACAATGTTTAAGTTCGCTTGAACGTCATCACTAGCTCCTTCATTAACGATCATTAATTGACCAGCAGCAACATAAACGTTAGATAATTCTAAGCTTAAATCTTCAATACCTGCGTCATCAACTTCAACTGGCAATTCTGCAGTGAAACAATCAGAGTTGTTAGATACGTCGTCATCTCCTTCAACGATCTCTTCAAAAGAAGGTCCGTCTCCAGCGAATGAAGCTACACCCATTCCGTAAACTAAAACACAAACTTCTACTGAAGTAGGCTCAGTTTGAGGTAACCAATCAATACCAACACCAGTTACTGGGAATACATCACCAGGCGCTAAATCTTCTTCCAAGATGAAACCAGAAACTCCACCAGGAGAGATATCTAATCCGAAGATAGATCCATCCATAGAAATTCCAGCCCAAAGTGTATCTCCGGCAAGAGCAGTAGTAGTCCCAACATTCTCAATATCGAAATCGATTGTTACTGGGTCATCAGAGCTAGTTGATCCTGAAGCAGGAGTTACTAAAGTCGCTGAGAAATCGTCTTGGGCAAAAGCTCCCATTCCTAATGTCGCAACGGCAATCAAAGTGTAAATTTTTTTCATATTTTTTTTAATAAATTAATAATGACCAAATGTAAGAAAAAAATCACTAAAAATCTGATCGTAAATCAACAAAATGGGCTTTAAGTTGTTAAAAAACGGATTATTACGGGTGTAATTCTCAACAACAATCTGTTTATAATCTATTAATTAAGTAGAATTAGAAAACAAAGAATAAAATGGCTGCTTTATCGCAAGGCTAATTAATGGCAAATTTTTCGCTAACCTGAAAAGAACTTGAGGTTAAACGTGCAATATATGCTCCACTCACAAACTCCGGTAATGACGTTTGATTAACGCCTGGACTAAGCACAACCGACTGTGTATAAATCAATCTTCCATCAAAATTGTAAATTTCAATTTTTGCTGGCTCACTCTGCGAGTTATCCTTGGTGTTAATGAAAAGCTTTTGATTAGAGAAGTTCATTGACACTTCTTCATTTGTTTCAGTAGCTTCTAACCCAATTGTATATACTGGTAAAATTGCGAATACACAATCTGTATTATTAGATGTATCATCATCTCCGGTATATAAATCACCTGTATAAGATTCATATCCTTCTCCATAAACTACAGCACAAAATTCAATAGTTATTCCTGAACCAATTAGTGGCCAATAAAAATTATTAACAACTACAATTTCTTCTCCTGGGTTTAGGTCATCTTCTAACACCTCGCCTGAAACAGCATCAGCATTTAAGGCAACATCATATTTTACACCATCAATAAAATATCCATACCAAATTGTATCTCCCGCACTAATAATTGATTCTCCAACATTACTAACGGTGAAACTCCCATTAAACGGATCATCTTCAATTGTCGCACCAGAGGTATGCGCACTCCAACTTACTGCAAAATCATTTTGCCCGTATGAAAAAACGACTGCAAACATCATTATAAATAATGTCGGAATTCTTTTAATATATATTGATTTAAACACGATTATACTCTTATTAACGCCGAAATTAGCTAATTTATTTAAATTTCTCTATAAATATATTTAGACAAATTCCATGCCTAGTTCTCTGACAAGGTGTAATTAAGGATTTCGGTAGTACCATTTCTGCCTACAAGTGCAATTCTTTTCTCGGTTACAAAACAAGAATAATAAGGACGCTCAACTAAAACATCCCACGACTGCCCTTGTGTAGTAGTATAAAAAGTTCCCATTCTACCTGTAGCAACAATCAGTTCTCCATTTGCTGTGCCATGCACTCCAGAACAATATCCTAAAAGACCATTCGTTCGAGCCTCCCACGTATCGCCTCCATCTTTAGTAAATTGACAAATGCCTTTTTTATAAGTTGAGTCTTTATAACTCCCGCCCAAGATTAAGCCTTCCTCCTTTGACCAAAAGTACATGGTATAAATACCATAAGAATCTCCCGCTCTCATTGGCGTGTCTTTTACAATCCAATTTTCTCCACGGTCATAACTGCAAAACAAACGTGCTCTAGCCCCCATACCTGTCCCAAAATAAACCGTTGAATCCTTTAATGTTTGAATACTAGTTCCGCTTGCGGCAAATCCTGCTTCATTATCTAAAGCATCAGGCAAAGTTTTAGGAGTTAATGAATGCCACTTCGCTCCTCGATCTGTTGATTTAGCCAAGAAGAATTTACCATTAATTGGATCTCCAAAAACAATTCCAGTTTGATCCTCCCAAAATGACATTCCATCTAAAAAGACTCCAGCAGTGTCATAAAGCACCATTTTTTGAGTTCCGCGAGAAATGCCATACATAATTCCATTTTCGCCAGAATTCATGAGAATACAGTTCCCCCTTTTATCTAAATGAACATCTCTAAAGTCTTCAATGTTAGGAATCGAATCTTGAATGTGCGGTGTTCTGTTGGTTGTATCCATTAAATGGACACCAAGGTTTCCTTTTTGTCCTGCCGCAACAATAAACATGTCAGTAATATAGACAGCACGGCTATGTGCCCCATTAACAGACTTACCGATAAAATGTGTTTTATAAGTTATTGTTTTATTAGAAACATTCAATGATCCACAAGACGTAAACAAACCTCCAGTAAGAAGCAGTAATGCTAAATACTTAAAAGAGTTTACCTTGGTCTTTGTCTTCATCTTCTTCTTTTATCGGATTTGGTTTATCTTTTTTCTCCTTAGTCACATCCCATTCCATCTCAATTGGTTGATCATCACCAACCGCCTTTATAACTCCATCTGTTTCATCAGTATCCTCTACTTTAACTTCTGGTTCTTCAACCTCAGGTGTTGGCCATGGTATATCCCCTTCTATTGAATGTGTTAATTCAATTTCTTTAACCTTTAACTTGGTTAATTGATTTCCTTGCGACTTCATTCCCTTTATATCAATAAAGCTATTAAGTTCTATCAATTTATCAGGCAGATTTTTTGTTTCTTTTAGTCGCTTGTTATAGATTATTTTAATCTTAGGTTCAAATGCCGTAGACACTACTTCTAATCGAGAGTTTTCAGACTCTGAAATAAACAATGTTTTTTTGTCAGATCTTATGTCAATAAGAAAACGCTTTACAAAAT
>CAKZPK010000288.1 GCA_937139035.1 uncultured Crocinitomix sp.
CCGTTGTTTGGAACCTCCGCGAATCATAATATGTTTTTTTCGTCCCACTTTCATATTGCTTCTTATTCATTTCCATAGTCGTCATAAGACTAGCGGAGTTTTGTATATATACAGAATCTTGTGTATAAACGGATAATTCGTCATAGTTTTCATCTGAAGAATACGTAATCAGATTGTTATCTGGTAAGCCATATTTTTCCGTACAGTTTGCAACTAAAGAAGCCTGACATATCCATGTGAAACCAATTGGGAGATATTCATTAGAAATACTATTAGGGTGAAATATTTCAATATAATTATCTTGTCCAAATAGGTATATCCCCTCCCAGTTTTTGTTTCTTTCATATGCATAGGCAAAATCAGAATTTAAAAGTTCTGAACCTAAGATGGCTTGATAAGTGGTTGAATCAACAGAAATATAAAAATGGTTGAGTACTACAGAACAATCTTGCGTTTGAGCACGGGCTCCTGAATAAGCAATCAGAAATAGAAGTATGGTTAGAATTTTCTTCATTAGTGAGTATAACGTTTGGCTAAACATTGTTTTAATGCACCTTTGGGGTTCGCTAATTAATGCTTTATTTGGTTGGACTTTTCTTACCATGGAGGACCATCAAGTACGCACATTGCACCCGTTTGGATCAAGTGCTCTCCATCAGGGTGTCTGCAAATTACTTTCTCTTTGGTCTTTATTATTTTAATTAATTCGTATTTCGGGTAGTTTTCCATATCAATTTTACATAAGTCAGAATATTCCTTTTCAGTTATTTCAACCCAATAACTCCAACCATCATCCCAAACTTCCACCCAGTAATATAAGAATAATCTTAGGCAAGAATCACAAAGTAGAATATCTGCACAGTCATGACTGTCTTCGTAAAGCTCAGTCTTGAGAGTAAGACTTTCTTCAATTGATTCGGGAAGACATTCCTTACATTTCATAACAATTCTCTAGTTTCATTCTTTATTACGCATAACGTTTGGGTGAATTTTAGTTGCTGTAAGGTAAGAAACAAGAATGACTTTTACTTTTTGTTTTAATAGACATATTTGTAGTCATATATAAATAATATTTCCCCATCTTCTGAGAAAGTTGTTGATTTAATTAATAGTTCGCTATCATACTCATCAGTTATTGTAGATTCGATATTTTCACTTGAATCTCTATTTATCATTTTGAGAACATTTCCTTTTTCAGCCCGCTCAAGACTCCAAACAGAAGTATCGTAAATACTTTTAATCTGCAAGCCGTTTTGGAATTCTGCTCCCAGGACATTTGATTTAGAGTATTGAAATGTATGATCCTCTTTATGAGTAAAATATGAAATGGTGTCATCATTTTCGGTTAACAGTAGATCAATTTTACCGTTTTTATAAAATACTTTTGTTGTAGACTCTAATTGGTAATCGGAGTTCAAGGAATCTTTGGAGTAATCTAGAATTTCGGTTAACCTATTTTCATATTTATAAATACTTTTGTCAAAACTATCTGGGTTTTTCCAATGCCATAATTCTTTGATCATTCTTCTCAATGAATCATATTCGTATTTTACAGTACAAGTTGGTTGTGATTCGTTTACAAAATATTCTTCAGAGTGCATCAGATACCCCAGCGTGTCATAATAATCTACGTGGGAAATATATTTGTCAATCAATTTTCCATTTTCGAACTCACTTAAAATAGTATAACATTGCTTAATACCTTTTTCTTTGTAGGTTCCATGATAGGCATTTTCGTTGGGTACAAAGTTCAATTCACCAGCTGTGCTGTCCATATTAGGGAATAGAGTTTCTTCCTCTGTTAAATCGTTATTTAGTTTTTGAGTGTCGTCGCAACTATTGACTGATGCCAAGCAAAAAAGGATAAAGTATGTTGTTATTTGTTTTCTCATATCAAAACTATAAGCCACATGAACTTCAATCGTCCTTGGTTTTAATTTTTGCAAAAATTAATCCTCTTTCTTCTTAAAAATAGCGCGGTATAACTCGCCCAACAAAACTTGAACGCCAAAGCTGTAATAGGGCCGGTTGAAAGCACCTTTTACCTCAGGGCTGGTGTTAAACGAAAACCGATAACCTACAGATGCGCGCGGAGCTAACCATGAAAAAATGTAATATTTAGTTTGGAAACCAACGGTTAATGCAGAAAATGGGCTTTCAACTAAGGGTAAAAATATACCTGTGCTGTCTTCAAACCGTCCGGTGATGGTTCCTGCGCTAAATTCTGTTGGGATAGCGAATTCCCATTTGGGAGATTTAAATAAAACGCGTTCATAAAAAAGGGAAGCGTATCCAACATTAAAAATTACGCTTGAAGTATCTGTTGCGGCAGGATGGTCGACTATAATATGAGTGAAAACTACATTTTTAGAGAGGCCATAAAAACCTAAACCAAAGCGGTGCACACCTTTGTACTCTAATCCTGTTCGCAAGCCGTTAATTTTTACGGGTGCTCCTCTAAAAAAGGATCGTCGTGCATCTAACCCCAACATAAATTTCCACTTTTTAGGTCCGTATTGTTTGGGAAAGAGCTTTGCTTTTAATGGTAAATCTGCAAGCGAGTCGCTTTGAGCATTTGCAACAGGTGCTGCGAATGTGAATAGAAATAAAACGCTGGCCAAAAATTTCACCTAGCAAATGTATTGAATATCATTGGTTATCAATAGGTCAAGCCAAGTGAGTATTGAACAGTTGGCTGTTCATCTTATAAGTTCCAAACAGCTGCATTTCTTTGTCCAAAATTAGGTTTTGCTCCAAACTTGACAATAAAATTTCCTTCACCAAAATATTGATCATAAACCGCTTCTTGCCGATCTAATACTTTATAGTTTTCAGGGTTAGGCATCTCTTTATTATCGTAGAATTGTTCAGTTGTTTGAATTGTTTCGTTATCTATTAATTGGTTGGGTTTGCATTGTGGGAAAACGGTGTTAACAAGCAACTCTGAATAAATTTGGCTATAAGAAAAATGATGATGAGTGACACTCCAAATAAAGGTTTCATGTGTAAACACTTGCGTAAAATCTAACCCATAATTTTCTGCTAATAAACGCACACGTTCTTTGATTATGCCCGGTAAAGTAGCTTTGTCCCGAGCAATTGCTGCTTGAATAGCATTAGGACTCCCTGCCAATACCCATGGTTCGATATAGGGTGCAAAACGCGTTTGTGCCATAACCCAAGTATCTAATAAACTAAAAATTTGCTCCCATGCACGTTCAATAGCGGTCCATTTTGCTAGGCGCGAAACATAGGAATGATCTATTTTATCAAAAGCAAGTGTAATGGATAAACTATTGGGCACACCAAACTTGGCTTTATTTGCCATTTCATCAAAAACAACTCCTTGTTCTTTGTTGATAGCAATGTTATAAGGATTAATTGCAGCAGCAATTGCAAAGTCATGCTCATAGGTTACTCCTTCTCGCAATACCGTACTTCCTTCCATTGCTTTGTCCAAACCTTTTTCAATTTGCACACGCAAGAAAGTAGGTAAATTTACACCAGATTCTCCGTAAGCAATTAGGGCTTCAATTGGTGCAATAATTTGACTTGTTTTGGCCAAGGTGCTTATCTCTTTTTGAGCTAAATTTTTATGCTCCGTAGCGGTTTGATGTTTTCTAGCTTCAATTATTGCTGCTTTTTCTCCTTTTTTCAACTCAATTACGGCATTTTTTAGTGCGTCTATGGTTTGCTTTAATAGAGCGCCGTCATCATATGAGTCGGCGGAGTTAGACTGTTGCTTGGCGCCTTCACTTAATACACGGCCATAAGCCAAACTAAAGTCCATTTGAAGGTTCTCGGTTGTCATTTTAGCCGAAAACTCCATAAAATCGTTCAATTCTTGTCCTAATTGCTCCATTCGTTGAAGTGCCGCCATCATTTGGTCATAACTTTCTCCAGAATAACCTTTGGCCGTGCAATCATCAGCCATTGTTTTAAATGGGTCAAGCATTGGACCCAACATCATTTGATCAATAGGCATAACTATAGGTAGTTTTTAAGTTCGTTAATTCTCTTTTGTAGCATTTCGTCAGATAGCGGGATCTTTTTTCTATGTCGAAATTCCCACACTAAATCTAAATTTAATTGCCAAGTGGCGTCCCAATCTTTGGCTTGGTTGTGCAAGTCTGTAATGGTTGATTTGATATCTGTTTTAATACCTTCTACCTGGCTTTGGCGGTCTTGTTCATATTGTGCCGGTATTTCGGCTCTTTCCATTACTTCTAAATTCTCCAATAACGGAATTAGACCTCCATAAACGGAATCTATAAACCCGTCAATTGAAATAGCAATACTCGCTTTTTGATCCATTTCCATTGAGATGGTGACAACATCATTCGCATCTGTAGCCGTGTCTATTTTTTCAAGAATCCAAGTGGGCCCTAATGAACGAATATTTTCTTGCAAGGCGGTGTAGTGTGCAAGGCGAGCTGTTTCCTGATCTTTCACCAAAGCAATTGCATTTTTAATATTTAAGTCGCCAATTCTATCTTTGAATTCAATTAATTCTTGGCAGCTGTCCATTGCTTCTGATAAAGCTTTTTCAGATTGGTAACTATAATTGAATAATGGGTCGTTTTCATAACGGTCCATTCGTGCTTTGTAATATGATTTATAGTCGGCTAATAAAGTATCCATTTGATTAGGTGTGAGTTAATTAGGTTTTCAATATAAGAATTTTAATTTGGAACCTATAAGTGCAATTATTGGTTAACGCTTTTGACTGGGTAATTAACATCTGGATATGCCACATTAAGTGATTGCAAAATTTTAAAACTTGCGTATATTTAGTAATATAATTATGGATTTGTACACCTTTTTTATTTGGACGTTGATCATGGGGCTTGTAGTATTGGGTGCTTGGTTTTTATATGTGGTATTTGTTCCAACTAAAGAAGAAAAGGAACATAAAAGAATCCAAAAAGAGAGTCTTGAGGATGATCGTGTTTATGATCCTGAAACGGGTCGGTTTTTTACGTTAGAAGAGGTGGAAAACAACGAAAGATTTGAAGCAACAAAAGGAAATGATTTGTATACACAAGAGGAGATTGAGAAAGTATTTTCTTATGATGCTTCCTTTCCTTTAATTCATAATTTTTTGATTGAGAATGGATACCTCACCGATAATAATGAAGATACTCTCGATCGGTTTAGAGACACTGCAATGGCGAATTCTTATGATGGAATTATGTTTGCAAGAACCTACTCAATAACAGGAGAGAGTACACTTTCAATTATGGAACTGGAGTATAAAGTAGACAGGGCTTATCATAGTGATCTATATTTTATTGGAAATACCAGCTTAAAAGAGGTTAGAGGACACTTTTTATTAGAACCTATTTCAATAAAAGAAGGTTTGTTGAGGTTGATTGACACTAGTAAATCAAAAATAATTGATGGGTGGAATTTAGTAGCTATTAAAGGAGAACCAGAAGATGTTTTTGTTGATGATATCATAACTGCATTACCAAAAAATAAGTGGCTGAACGATCAGTTGGTAGATGAATCTGAAAATGCGAAGGTTGCTATTGAGGTAAAAGATGATCAGCTTTATTTTAAGAGTGCTTCGCCTATAAAAGAAGAAGAGCTTGATGGAATTATTTCAATACTTAGAAACCTAGAAAAGCTTTAATTAAAATAGATTTTTGTTATTGCCCAATTTTTCATAGTTTTATGAATTCAACCCCACCATTTTTTTAACCCCTTAATTAAATTCATTTTAAAATGAAAAGGGGAAATAATGACCTGTTTCAAGAGCTTTCTGGCATAATTGAGCAAGGAAAAAAGCAAGTAGTTGCACGTGTAAATAATATGATAACTTGTGTTTATTGGCAAGTTGGATATAAAATTAATGTTCATGTTTTAGAAAATCAACGGGCGGCTTATGGCAGAGAGGTCGTCAAAGAGGTTTCAATAAAATTGGCGAACAAATTTGGAAAACAATTTGAGTTAAGGAATGTTCGTAGAATGCAACAATTTGCTAAAAAGTTTCCTGATTTTCGAATTGTGTCGCCAGTGGCGACACAATTAAGTTGGTCGCATTTTGTGGAGCTTCTGCCTCTAAAAACATTGGAGGCAAGGTTGTATTATATGAACCATGTTATGGAAGAATCATGGAGTAAAAGGGAGTTACGGCGCCAAATAAATAGAAAAGCATTTGAACGAAACGAATTAGCGCAAATTCAACTTAATGTTGCAGATAATGATGTGCAAAACTCATTTAAAGATCCGTATTTTTTAGACTTTTTAGGAATAAAAGAAGGTTATTTAGAGAATGATTTAGAAGCTGCTATTTTGAAAGATTTAGAGCAGTTTGTTTTAGAATTGGGGCGCGGATTTGCTTTTGTGGAGCGTCAAAAAAGAATGATTATTGACGGAGAAGACTTTAATTTGGATTTATTGTTCTTTCACAGAAAATTAAAACGTTTAATTGCCATTGAGTTGAAATTAGGAAAGTTTAAAGCTGCTCATAAAGGTCAAATGGAGTTGTATTTAAAATGGTTGGATAAGTTTGAAAAACAAGAAGGAGAAAATACGCCAATTGGACTTATTCTATGTACGGAAAAAAGTACTGAGCAAATTGAACTATTAGAAATGGGTAAAAATGGAATAGTAGTGTCGGAATATTTAGCAGAACTACCACCGAAGGAAGAATTAGAGAAGAAGTTACATACAGCGCTGGTTCAAGCAAAATACAGGTTAGAGAATAAAGATCAGCAATCCTAATTTCCAACCAATTGGTTAACCCTTACGTGATTAAAAGTACTGGGTCCCATGTTATGAAACTTGCATTATTATCTCTTATTCTATTTATTACTTCTCAATATGCATCTGCTCAAGTTGAGCTATCTTTTGGTGCCTTTTATCGGAATGATATCACTTTTAAAAAGCATGCTCACTTAGAACCAACATATCAAAATGACCCTGATCGTTATTATGGCTATGCCTTTTCTATTAACCGGCATGTTGACAATCATTTTTTTGGGATTGAATTTCAATATTTTGACAAATCTTTTGATTTAAATAATTTTCAGATCGATAGTGATTATTGGAGTCATGGTGAATTCTCGGATATTACCAGAAAGTATTTGTCAGGAAGGGTGAAATATGGTTACTTAGGAACACGATTTCATTTTAGTCAAATCTTATTACCAGAAGAAAAGAGTAATATCTTATTTGGTGCCTTTTTTCAAATTGATGGACTTGTTTTGGAAAAAGAAAGTAATCACCGTGATTCTACCATAAGCTCATTTAGTGGAGTTGGTTATGATTTCGAAAATGATGAAAAAATTTATTACACAAACACGACCTATCATCCTACTTCTTATGATGAGTTTGATTTAGTAGAAATGAAAAAGTCCTACGTTACTTTAGGGGCGAATGTCGGCCATAGATTTCAGTATAAAAACTTCTTTACGGACTTGCGCGCAACTTTGGGGTTGAATGTCGGATTGCCTCGTTTTAAACATAATTTAGTGGGTGAAGATTATGAGGTGTGGTATATTAATAATGATGAAACGCTCAATAAAAGAGGTTTTTACCAATTTGATTTAAAGGTGGGGTATACTTTCTAAGCCATTTCATGTACTTTTGTCCTCATGAAATTTGAATACCAAATTCAAGAACAGGATTATCTGGATTTTCAGTTATATACTGCATCAAAATCGCCGCGGTTTGAAAAAAAGCAACGTAACGGACGTTATTTCATTACGCTTTGCTCCCTAATAACGGCATGTTATTTCACTTATGTACAAGATTGGGGAATGGTGGCTTATTTTGGATTGACAACGGCTGTGTTTTTCCTTTTTTATCCCTGGTATTTTAAGTGGAGACAAAAGGTACATTACACCAAGTACATTCGCCGTAACTACAAAAATTTATTTGGCAGATCTGAGGAAATGGAGGTGAAAGGAAAAACACTAGAGCTTACAAATTCAACAGGTAAAGGTCAAATCAAGGCTTCTGAACTTGAAAAATTTATTGAAACTAAAAACCACTTTTTCATTCAAATGAAATCGGGCGCCTCGTTAATTATTCCCGTTTATAAAATGGATGATGCAGCTGCGTTAAGAAGCCAAATTAACGGAATGAAAATTCCAGTTGAAAAAGATATGGATTGGACTTGGTAGTTGAATAAACGAGAAGAGTCAAAAAACAGTTAGCCCTCCATTTTATCTAGATAATCTTCAAGAGAATAGAGCTTTTTAGTCATATTCGCTTTAATCTTTTTTGAAACAGTTCGTTTTATTAAGCTGTATGGAAAGCGCAAATCAAACTGATAAGCAATCCTTAAGGTTGTTTTTTCATTCTCTATTGGAATATAATTCCAGGCGCCAATAAAATGTTTGAAAACAGAGGATCTATTCAGCATTTTAATTGATATTTCAGTTGGAACCTTAAAAGTTAAATATTCAGTGTCCATTCTGATACCTTCAACAGACTCTGTATAAACTTTTGCTCCTTTTGTAAGTGTCGTAAAACCATCAAGAAAAGCAATTTCCTTTGTCTGTTTATCCCATTTTTTTCTTTCAACAAAATTCTGCGTAAAGTCAAACAACCAATCTATATTTCGATTGATTATTACTTCTTGAGAGATGGTGTGATTCAGTTTCATGCAGTTGATGAGGTTGCGGTAAAGATAAGTATTTATCTTCTTTTTTACTCCCAATGTTGTTTGACATTCATCCTAGAAAACAGTGATAAAGTAGAACGCAGGTATAATAGCTTTTACCTGCGTTTTACTTTATAATTACATGCTTGTTAAGCAAATGGATTAACATCAGCCGTTGGGCCATAAATTGAAGGTAATTCTTTGCCTAATATTCTTAAATACGTAGACAATTGTCCTCTATGGTGATACCAATGATTAAGCACAAAAGTTCTAATAAAAGCATAAGTGGGCATTTCAGCAATAACTTCGCCACCACGTGTTAATTTCCAATTATTTTGTAGCCAATTTGTTCCTTCTTCGGTTAGTAATGATTGTACAATTTCTGTACTTTTTTCAAACGATTCTAAAATTTCACTTTTACTATTTGGCACGGGGTGTTCAACAATAACGATTGTTTCTACCTGACCGTTTTTTGCAAAATTTAGGTTTCGCCCAGCAATTGTTGCAACATGAAAAGCAAGCTGTCCTAATGACATTGATTTTTCATGTGGTTTAAAGTTCAACTCTTCTTCCGGTAAAATTTCTAGTAGGTTTTTTGTGGAGATAAATTCTTGCTCCATTTCTGATAATAAAGTGTTTGCATTCATAATTTTTATTTTAGATTATTAATTATGATACAAATCTAGAGAGAGGTAGGGGGTGAAAACGGTATCAAAAGATACACTTCTAAAAAAATTACAATAATTCTATTTCGGCTCTGTGTAGTACTAAAATTGCATCTATTTCAAATTGCTTTAAAATTCGTGAAATAACAACTCTTGTAGTTCCTAATTCGTAGGCTAACTGTTGATGAGAAATTTTAATGATCGCACTGTTTTGATTGGCTTTTCTTTGTTTTAAATATTGCAATACTCGCTCATCAATATGACTAAATGCAACACTTTCAAATGTTTCTAACAGCTCATCATACCTGTTTCTGAATGTTCTAATTACAAAATTGTTCCATGAGCTATATTTCTTTTGCCATTCTGTTATAAATCGTGTTGGTATTGCTAATATTTCTGTTTCAGATACAGCAACAGCTTGCGAAGGACTTTGATTATTATAAAAACAGGCGGATAAAGACATCATACAGGTTTGACTAGGGTCAACATAATACAGTAAAATTTCTCGATCCTCTTTAGTTTGAAATACTCTTATATGACCTGACAATACAATTGGAAGCACTTTTACATATTCTCCTTCTCTTACAATAGTTTCTCCTTTTGCAAAAGTCAGGATACTGCAGTTTTTATAAATTTCTTCTTGCAGTTCTTTTTCGGTGATAAAATTAATTACGTTAAAAATTTCGCTGTCAGGTTTCACTTTTGCTTGAGTTTAGTGGTTAAGTAAAGATAAGCATTTATGCTGTTGGCTTTTAGTAAGGTTGGGTGTTTTGTCTAATACTTCAAGAATTTTCTTTTTATGCGATTTGAACGATTATTCTGCTTGATGATTTTTTTATAATAAGTAAGGTTTTTGGTTTCGTTAAGCCTCTGAAACCTCAATTTCATGAAATATAGTGTTTTGTCAACTCTGTAGTTGAATGGATTACTGCATTTAAAATCTTGTTTTATTTTGTAGAATGTTTCTAACCAATTGTCGAATTTAGGTTTATTCTTGGTTCTTCTGAACTCTTCGATAAGTAGAAAACATAAAAAACGGACCCTTGAATTGATTATATAATCTCCGCTATTTTTTGTGTAGGATGTTTTGATAATTTTATTGGTCAGCGTTTCAAGTTGGTTTATTTCACTTTTAAAAAAGTAGGATTTTGCTAAATAAATGGAATACCAATTACTTTCTTTGCAAGTGTCGGATAAGTGTATTGTTTCTTTTTCAAAATTAGTTGTGTCACAACTATAAAATATGGAGTCAATTTTGTTTAAACAAGACTGTCCAATAATGACTTTGTTGAATATTAAAAAAGATATTACCAAGAGCAATCTCACATTCTTTTATTAGTTCTGTTAATTAATGTTGAAAACATATTAAAAGTAACTTTTTTAATTCCGCATTAGTTCCCCATGATCATTTTTTCTATCCTCTCATTGTCTGCTTTATTCTGAACGTGTTTTGAGTTTTCTAGTAAAACGGTTTTTTTGAGTGATGGAAATATTTTATTGGCCCGTTTAAGCATCTTGTTTCCTGGAAACATAATGTCTTTATTTGCTGCAATAAGTGTAATTGGAGTGTCAATAGATTTAGCTTCCGTTTTTGTTATGGTTGGGATAGCATTAAAGTCCATATCGAAATGTAAAAACACTTTGGATAAATAGCTTAATGCAAATTCATCTCTTTCAGAAAAAAGAGAGGCTAGAAACTTTTCAAGATGTTTGCTGTTTTTGGTCTTTATGTAGCGCTTCATTGGAATAAATACTTTAAATAAAGCTACCAGTGGGTTTCCGTTTACAATGAATGCTGGGGCGGTTAAAAAGACCTCTTTAATATTGTTTTGATTCTGGATTAAAGTTTTGAGAATAACTAAACCTCCAAATGAAAAACCGGCCATGGTTACGTTTTTCAATGCTAATGTGTCTATGATAGTGTTAATCCATAAACCGTAGCTATTGTCTTTCATATTTAGTCTGTTTTCGGCACTTTTATTCGGTTGCGCTAAAACATCTATTGCAAAAACTTGAAAGTCTTTATATACATTAGGGTAGGTTTCTAAGGCAATTGGCGCGCATCCATTGGATCCATGAATTAATAGCAGGGGTGGCTTTGAATCGTCTCCTAAAATAATTACATGTGTTTTGCCAAAATCAGTGTCAATCATTTTGGTTTTGTAGTCCAATTTTAAATCATTTAGCTTCTCGTTATAAAGGGCTAAAATTTCATTTTTTCCTGATTCTGATTTGAATAATGATTTCATTTCGTAATTTTAGGACAAGTTTACCAAAAAATATTTAATTAGGACAAGTTTACTAATGAATAAAAAGAAGAAATTAATCATAGAAGGTGCCAAAACTTTGTTTAACGAAAAGGGTTACAGCCAAGTAACCATTAGAATGATTGCGTTAAAATTAGAAATGAGTTCAGGAAACCTTAATTATCATTACCAAAAGCGAGAGGATATTTTTGAAGCACTATATTTTGAAATGGTTGCGGCATTTGATGAAAGACTTGCAAAACTTGAAGATGTTGAGGTTTCAATACCACAAATAAGACAGGATATTGAACAAAGCATGCACAGGATGATTGATTATAAATTTTTCTGGACTGATTTGTACAACCTATTAAGCGTAAGTGATCATGTTAAAACGCATTTTCAAGCCGTTTATAAAAGTAGAATTGATGGATGCTTATTGTTATTTGAAAAGTTGGAAAAGCAAGGTTTAATGAGAGGTTCTTCTTTCAAATTAGAGTATCATTTTTTGGCAGAACAAATTGTGAATTACGGAAATACTTGGTTGTATGCTTCAAATTTATACGCTAATAAAAATGAGAATATTGCTAAAGTCGCAAATACGCTTTTAAGTTTCTTTTATCCTTATTTAACGCCCAAAGGACAACTTGAGTTTAAAAACGAAATGCCAACGCTTTTCGAATAAGTTCTATTGCGTTAATAAAGTGGTGAGGATTTGAAATTTAAGTCTCTTCAAAACCAATATTAAAGTCATCCGTTAAAGTAAGTCGACCATTTATTTTTTGATCTGTTCCGGCGCGATAAAAACCTTTAATGATTGTGGTTTTCTTTTTAGCAATAAGATCCACTGTTTGTTTTTCTGTCAATTTTTTCCCCATCATAACAAAAGGAACGAGGAAATCACACCCAGATTTATGCTTAGAGCATCCGTAAGCTTTTTTTCCTGTAATAAGTGAACCATTGTCACACTTAGGGCAATTAAGGTCTGCTATGGTCTTTTTTGGAGCTTTAGCTTTCTTCTTTTTTTCTTTTACGGCGTTTTCATCATAAAGGGCTACAGTTTTTCCTTTAGACAACATGACCTCATTGGTTAAATCAACTACCATTTGAATCAATTCTCTGCGAAACAATTTAACGTCATACTCACCATTTTCAATTAGGCGCAGTTTTTTCTCCCATTGCCCAGTAAGCTCAGCAGATTTTAAAAGGTCTGATTGTATCACATCAATCAATCCTACACCAGTAACCGTAGCATGAATATTCTTTTTCCTTTTTTCGAGATATTTACGTCTAAAAAGAGTTTCTATAATATTGGCTCGAGTTGATGGACGTCCAATTCCGTTTTCTTTCATGGCCTCACGCAGTTCGTCGTCGTCTACATTCTTACCTGCAGATTCCATGGCGCGTAGCAGTGTTGCTTCCGTAAAGTATTTTGGCGGCCGTGTTTCTTTTTCCTGAATTTCTGGTTCATGTGGTCCTGATTCTCCTTCAGAAAAAGTGGGCATTATATTTTCGTCATCTTTGCCTTTAGATTCTTTCTTTTCATTGGCAAAAACATCACGCCACCCTGGTTTCAAAATTTGTTTACCTGTTGCTTTAAATTCAACTTTTTCAACATTTCCAATTACTGTGGTGTTAGATACAATACAGTCTGGATAAAAAGCGGCAATAAAACGTTTGGTAATTACCGCATATATTTTTTGCTCATCAGGATTAATGCCTGAAGGTGGAATACCTGTTGGAATAATTGCGTGGTGATCCGTTACTTTATTATCGTTAAAAACCTTTTTAGATTTAGGAATAGGTTTATCCAATAACGGAGCAGTTAATTGCGAGTAAAAATTAAGCCCCTGTAAAATTTTAGGAATTTTAGGGTGAATATCTTCGGATAGGAAAGTCGTATCAACACGCGGATATGTCACTAATTTTTTCTCATATAAACCTTGAACAAGCTTTAAAGTTTGCTCGGCCGAAAAAGCAAAACGATTATTCCCTTCCACCTGTAATGAGGTTAAGTCAAATAGGCGTGGAGGCGATTCTTTTCCTTCTTTTTGCGTATATTCTTTAATGTGAAAATCTTTGCCTTTCACATATTCCACGGCTTTTTCCGATTTTTCTTTATCGGTTAGTTTACCAATGGTTGATGAGAATAAAACATCTCTATATTTTGTTTTTAACTCCCAATATTTGGAGACTTTAAAGTTTTCAATTGTTTTTTGGCGCTCAACAATCATTGCAAGGGTTGGGGTTTGTACTCGCCCAATTGATAATACCTGCTTGTTTTGTCCGTATTTAAGGGTGTACAATCGAGTGGCGTTCATGCCCAACAGCCAATCACCAACTGCTCTTGAACTTCCGGCGGCATATAAATTTAAAAACTCGTCTCCATCTTTTAGGTTGCCAAATCCTTCGCGAATGGCCTCTTCGGTTAGTGAAGAAATCCACAAACGTTTAATGGGTTTTTTGTTTTTAGCCTTTAATAATACCCATTGTTGAATGAGTTCTCCTTCTTGGCCGGCATCACCGCAGTTTATTACTTCGTTGCAGCGTTCTACTAAACTTTCAATAACTCTAAACTGCTTTTGAGCGCTTGAGCTTTCTGTGAGCTTGATTCCAAATGTGGACGGAATCATTGGCAAGGTGGCTAAATTCCACCATTTCCACATGCCAGTATAGTCGTGCGGCTCTTTTAAAGTGCACAAATGACCATAGGTCCATGAAACCCAATAGCCATTACCTTCGAAATAGCCATCCTTTTTTAGTTTGGCTCCTAATATTGCGGCAATTTCTCGCGCAACGCTTGGTTTCTCGGCAATGCAAAGTTTCATTTTTTATAAACTGAATTTTATTTACGGTTTCGTGAATTTATAGACCTCAAATGCATATTTGTTTTTCTCATCAATGCTGTGTTGCATTATGCATTCTTTGTTCCATTTTGTTTCATCAATAGCGGGGAAATATGTGTCACCTTCAAAGCTTTCGTCAATATAAGTGACATACATTTCATCCAATAAATCATTCTCCATGCAGTAGGCGTAAATTTGCCCACCACCTATAATAAAAAGGTCTTTTTCTTCAGCCGTTGGCGCATGGTTTTTATAATGATCTAATGCAGCCTCAACTGAGTTGAAAACAACACAGTCAGGATGAGAAAAGGTTTTGCTTCTTGTAATTACAACGTTAATTCGGTTAGAAAGTGGGCGGTACTTTAATGGAATAGAATCCCAATTGCGACGTCCCATAATTACAATATGCTCTTTTGTACTTTGCGTAAAAAAACGCATGTCAGCAGGCAAATGCCAGATTAAATCATTGTCTTTCCCAATGACATCATTTTTAGCTTTGGCAACGATTAGTTTAACTTTCATACCCATCAATTTTTAAACTGAAACAACACCTTTAATTAATGGATGATATTCATAATTAACCAAGTCAAAATCCTCATATTTAAAATCAAAAATAGATTTAATATCAGGGTTCATTTTCATTGTTGGTAATGGTTTCGGATCTCTGCTTAATTGCAAATCAACCTGCTCACGCAAATTATTATAAACATGCACGTCTCCAAATGAATGGATAAAATCTCCTGCTTCTAAATCGCAAACCTGTGCTACCATCATTGTAAGCAAAGCATATGATGCAATGTTAAAAGGAACTCCTAAAAACACATCTGCACTTCTTTGATATAATTGACAAGATAGTTTTCCGTCTGCCACATAAAATTGAAAAAATGCATGGCACGGAGGTAAAGCAGCTTTATTATTGGCAACATTCTCTTCGAATGATACAGAAGTATCAGGCATAACACTTGGATTCCAAGCTGAAACCATCATACGTCTGCTGTCAGGATTGTTTTTAATTTGATCGATTACATTTTGCAACTGATCAATACCTTCATTATTCCAATTGCGCCATTGTGCACCATAAACTGGACCCAAATCACCATTTGAATTAGCCCAAGCATCCCAAATTTTTACACCATTATCATTTAAATACTTAATGTTAGTATCACCATTAATAAACCATAACAATTCATGAATGATTGATTTTAAATGCAATTTTTTGGTGGTAACCATGGGGAAACCTTTAGACAAGTCAAAGCGCATTTGATGGCCAAAAATACTTTTGGTCCCGGTACCTGTTCGGTCTCCTTTTTCTACACCTGTGTCTTTAATAAGTTGGAGTAAATCCAAGTAGTTTTGCATATCGAAAAAATTAGCTGCATAAAGTTAAATGTTTGCTCCATCATTGTGGCATACATTGTGCATTAAAAATTAAACAATGAGGCTGTATTTATTAACAATAGTTGCGAAACCATTGCTAGCCAGTTACATTTGAGTATCTTAATCCATGAAAGGATATTGAAAACCATGAAAGAATCTATAATCGTATTATTTACCCTGTTTTTAGCTATAAATATTAATGCTCAAGATTTGCCAAAAAGCTGCTATGGTAGTTATGCTGGTGAAATGCCTGGCTATAATGTAGAGGTTGATGGAGCATCTATTGAAATTGAAAAGCATGATGTTTATGTTACTGTGAGTGAGGATGAGGTGATATATGTGGGTGGAAGTTTGGAGCTGTCAGGAACTTATACAGTATATAAACAAAGCAAACATGAGTATGTAATTAAGTCTACTTTGACCAACGGAAAATCATTAACGTATGAGTTGAATTTGATTTGGAATAAGAAGGAAGAGAAGATTTATATTACTCCTAAAAATGGACAGTCTCAAGCTCAGTTAGAGAAGCTAGACGATTAATCTTTATACTCATTTCGGGCATAACGTTCTTCGATTTCTCGAATGTGTTTTTCCTTTTTAGCCTGACGTAATTTAATGGCAGATTTTGTAAAGTAAGTGTGTTGATTCAGGAATTTAATTTGAATCTCATCCCACAAACGATCACTATTTAGTTTACCATGTTCGCGCAATTCACGACGTAAATAGTCAGCAATTACATGAAAATCATCACGTCCTAAATAGTCCAAATCTGCATCACACATAATTTGTTCTAGATGTGTTTTAGGGCTTTGAGGAATTTCGGTAGACTTGATTAAGCCGTCTATAATATCAAGCTGAGAATCGGTATAACCGTATTTAGGTAATATGGCGCGCGCCATTCTAATACCAATGTCTTCGTTTTTGTCGTATTGTTCAACAAAACCAGCATCATGATAAGTAGCTGCAGATTTGAGCAAGAAAAGATCCTCATCCGTAATTCCTTCCATAATTGCTAATCGTTCCACGGCTTGTGTAACATCAATGGTGTGGTTAATGCTGTGGTAAAGCAATTTTGGAGAAAGCGCATCCTCCAATATTTTCATAATATGGCGCTCTGCTTTCATGTAG
Source organism: uncultured Crocinitomix sp. (assembly GCA_937139035.1). Classification (GTDB taxonomy): domain Bacteria; phylum Bacteroidota; class Bacteroidia; order Flavobacteriales_D; family Crocinitomicaceae; genus Crocinitomix. The sequence goes on from CAKZPK010000288.1 coordinate 16,874, forward strand.
TTAATTGAACTGTAAAGATGCAAGTCTACAATCTTCCAAAAATCCTCATTTGGTACTAGTCCTTCGCCATCAATAGATAGTTCAGGTTTGATGCCTTTCACGTAGAACATGTCTAGCATCCCTTTGTGTTTCGTTTGGATTTTTCCACGATAAACACAATCAAAATAAGGCGCAATAAATTCGTAAGTATTACCAGATACGTTTACAGTGCCAGGTTGCCCGTGCATCTCCATTCGCTGCGCCTGGTTAACCGTTGAGCCCCAAATATCATAGGCAAATCGTTTTAACCCAATTACACCAGCAATAACCTCTCCTGTATTAATTCCAATCCTAATTTTCCAAGATTGCTCCCCCCGTTTTTTTGCATCCTCAGAAAACTTAATCATGAAGTTTTTAATTTCCAATGCTGCTAAAGTAACTTCAATGGCATTACTCTTATTTCGTATTGGAACCCCACCGGCACACATGTAGGAGTCACCAATGGTTTTAATCTTTTCAAGATCATATTTCTCAATAATTTCATCAAAAGCCGAGAAATAATCATCCAATTGTTGCACCAATTCTTGCGGTTTCATATCCTCCGCAATTTTAGAGAATCCTACAAAATCAGTAAAGAGTACAGATACATTTTTGTAATAACGCGCCTTAGATCTTCCTTTGTTTTTAAGCTCCTCGGCCGTGCCTACGGGTAGAATGTTCAAGAGTAATTGCTCTACTTTTTCTTTCTCTTTTTCAAGCAATTCATTTTGATGCTCAATTTTTGCTTTTTGAATTTCAACCTTTTGTTTTTGGTCTTGAATCTTTTTACTTTGCTCGGTAACCTGTCTAGTTCGTTTTACAACCTCAATTTCTAGGCGAACTTTTTGTCTTCTAATTTTGTCAATTCTTCTTCTATAAAAGAACAAACCAAGTGCAATTAGCAGTATTCCAACTAAAATTCTAAACCACCAAGTAAGCCAAAATGGAGGAGTAATGTTTATTGTAACTGTTGTAGGTTCGTCAGACCAAACGCCATCAGCACTTTGTGCAAATACCTCTAAGAGATAGGTGCCATGGTCAATATTCATGTAAGTAACCTTATTCTCTTGATCAAGGTAACTGTATTCGGCCTCGTGACCTTCTAGGCGGTATTTATATCGATTTTGTTCGGGATTTGAGTAATTGGTAGCCGCAAACTCAAAGGTAAGGTCGTTTTGATCGTAGTTAAGCTCTAAAACGTCTGTAACAAGAATGTTTTCTGCAATTATTTTTCGCGACTTGCTGTTTTTGGCAGACAAAGTAATTTCAGAAACAATTGCTTTTGGTGGGTTCGGATTAATAGTGATAGCTTTCGGATCGAAAATATTGTATCCTTTAATTCCACCAAAGTAAAGTAGCCCTTTTGATGTTTTTAAATAAGCACCAGTATTAAACTCATTACTTTGCAAGCCATCTTTAACACTGTAGGTTGTAAATTGCTCTGTTTTAGGGTTGAATTTTGAAATTCCTTTATTGGTACTTGCCCAAATCAATCCTTCATCATCTTCTAATAACCCATAAATAACATTGTTTGATAGCCCCTCGGATTCGGTATAATTCTTAGTTTCTCTAGAGACTAAATCTAATTTTTTAATCCCTTCACCATAGGTTCCTAGCCACATGCTTCCTGGCTCAGTTTGCAGCAAACAGGTTATGTGTGCATTTGATTCGTCATGGTCTTTAATATTGCAATACTCAAAGTCAAAACTGTTTTCTGAATTTTCGTGCACTGCATATAGCCCTTTATTACTTGTAACTACCCATGTTTGGTCAGAAAGATCTTTATAAATTACTTTGACAGATCCTTCACCAAGTCCATTTCCGCTTGCATAAAACCCAAATTCTTTAGTTGACTTGTCGATTATTGTTAACCCTTCGCGCGAAGCAATCCAAAGGCGATTAGAATCTGCTGGAATGATGGAATAAACGCGGACATCTCTGCTAATGTCGTCTGGCAAAAACTCTAGTGGTTTAAGTTCACTTTTGAGTGTTTGCGAGTCAAGAATATTAAGAATGTAAACACCATCTTCATAACCTAACCAAATTTTGTTATCACTCTCTACATAAATAGATAATAAGCGGTGGGTCGCGTTTATGTCTCTAACAATATGGTAATACTTTTGCTTTTCGTAGTTGTAAACCGTTAAATCCTTTTTAGTTCCAATATAGGTGTTGCCTATGTTGTCTTCTGCAAAGGACCACACACTATAATCAATCAACCCTTTGGCTGGGTCATTGTTTAAGGATATTGTGGTAAAGCCTTGCTTATATTTATCGAACTTGGAAACACCTTGTTCGGTTCCAATCCAAAAAACGCCTGATTCATCCTCATAAATGCATGAAATGTCATTATCCGCAATTGATGAATTATCTAATGGGTTATTTTGATATTGCGAAATGATTTGGCGATTATCTTCTGTTTGCTGAATTAAGAATAGACCCGCAGCTTCTGTCCCTACCCAGGCGTTATTTGCATCTTCAATATAAATGCAATTGACACTGCCGTAGCGTATATCTGTATATTCTGTGTAAACCTGAAGTCTTTTATCCTTGTCAACATAAAAGAGTCCTTTTTTGGTTAAAACCATTATGTCTCCATTGGCGGTTTCGTAAAAGTTGTTAACGGGTGCAATGGTGAAAATGGAATTATAATCAATGGGGTTAAATTTCTTATAAGGATATTCTGAATAATAGGTTTCTCCAGACTCTGTTCCAACCCACAATTGGTTATTATTATCAATATAAATGGCGCTTAGTTCTGAATTTCCTTCAACAGATTTGATGGTTTCAATTTTCTTACTCTTTAAATTGATTTTATTGATTCCGTTTTTTTCTGTTAAAGCCCAAAGGTTGCCATCTCTGTCAAATGTTAGCGAAGTAAAAATATAGCCGTTTAGTTTGGGGAAAGTGGTTCTACTAATGCGCTCAACGCTGTAGTCTTTTGAATCCATTTTTCCAATACCACGATTGGTTCCAAACCATAACATGCCATCCATATCCTTATCCAGAAAATGGATGTAATTATTAGGAATTGAATTCGCATCAACAGGGTTGTTTTTGAATGTTTTAAAGGTGTATCCGTCGTAACGATTGATCCCATCTTGGGTAGATATCCAAATGAATCCGTAAGGATCTTGCACAATTCCTGTAACAGAACTTTGAGAAAGACCGTCATCTAACGAATAGGTGTCAAACTTGATGGTTTTTTGCTGCCCGAAAGAGCTTACCGATAACAGAAGTAGCAGTATGAGGCGGGACAGGTTTTTTATCATTGGGTTTAAATTCTTACTCCTACCACTAGAATGTCATCCACTTGCTCAAATGAACCTTGCCATTCGAACATTGTTTTTTGCAAATACTTTTTCTGTTGCGACATTTCTTCTTTGTGAACAGATAATAAGTGCTGGCGGAATCGATTATAAAGGAATTTTTTTCCACGTTCACCTCCAAATTGATCTGCATATCCATCACTAAATAGATAGATAACATCTCCTTTTTGAAGTTTCACTTTATGTTGGTTATATTTTTTTGTTCCTGGGTCAAAGGAACCAATTGCAAATTTGTCTGCTTTAATAATTACAAACTCACCGTCACGAATAATGTAAAGTGGATTGTTAGCACCTGCATAAACAAGTTCCATTTTGTCATAATCAATAGAGCAAAGGGCAATATCCATTCCGTCTCTAATCTGATTTTCTTCTCTACTCTTGTTCAATGATTCGTTTACGAATTTATTGAGGTGGTCTAATATTTCGGCCGGCTGTGTTGCGTTATGTTCTCGAATAGATGTGTTTAAACCATTCGCTCCTACTAAACTCATGAAAGCACCTGGTACACCATGCCCTGTGCAATCAACGGCTGCAAAATAGTTTGCGTTCTCCGTTTTTTCAAACCAATAAAAATCACCTGATACAATGTCTTTAGGTTTGTATAACACAAAAGAATCTGGGCAAATAGAGTTGATTACTTCTTTTGGAGGTAAAATAGAATTCTGTAGACGTTTTGCATAGCGGATACTGGCTGTTACGGCTTTGTATAAATCCTCTAGTTTTAAACGTTGACGCTCATTTTCGTCACGTTGTCTAACAACCTCTTCAGTTCTTTCTTTTACTTTTTGCTCTAGTATACGCTCTGTTTCTGCTAATTCGTCACGCATTTTTAGTAAGGCATGGCCCAATACATCTTCATTGCTCAATGGTTGATAAGGCGAATTAAAATTACTTTGTCCTACCTCTTCAGCAAAGTGCGTAGTTTTTTTCATTCCATCTACCAAATCTACCACGGCTGATGACATGTCGCCTATTTCATCATTTCTGATTTCAATTTTTTGCTTAGGGAAAATTCCTTTTCCAAGAGATAGAAGAACCTCACGTAAATTATTGACAGGTTTTACAATTGTATTGGTTGTAAATACAGCAATAAAAACGGCGAAAATAATAAGCAGTCCACCTAACCACCAGTAAAATTGTAGGGATTGGAATTTCGTTCTTGACTCAACTGAAGAGGAGCGCACTAATGCTAATGCATCTTCTTGTTTACTTACAACACTCTCTTCTAAAAAATCCAGATTTTTGAATAAATCTGTCATGTCTTCACCCACGCCATTTTGATCCACTAATTCACGTGCAAAGAATACGTTGATTGCATCATCATAACTACTAATGTTTGGCAAATAATTCATCATTTGCGTGTAGTTTTCAAACAATGTGATGTATTGATCTTTCAACACTGAGAACAGTTCAAGATCTTGTTTGTCAGTCCATTTTATTGAAATGTCTTCTAGTTTCTCTAAAGTTGCAGGAATCTCTTTATTGATGATTTCTTTAAAGCGCATTTTATGATCAACATCATTACGACTTTGATCATTAACCCATTGTGCAGCTAATTGTCTTGATTCTACTGTAAGTGATTTGAGTGCAATTACTCGTTCTTTTGAAGGGGTAAGAACATGTATTAATTGATTAGAAGTTTTATCGTTTTCCTCAAACGTTTCTATTCCATTATTAACAGCTAAAAAAGTGGCCCCAAACACCACAATAATGAACACAATAAGAACACCAAAACCGGTTCCAATTTTTTTTCCTATTGTAAATCTAAAGCTCATAGTTCTGGTGGCACTGGAGTTTATTTAGTTAGGGATTCTCTAGAGTGTATAGTATTTTTTTAAATTTTTCTGCTTGTTCTAAATCTATTAAGGTTTGGGTATATACTCTTACTAGTTGTCTTACGTTTTCAATGTCATTAGGGTGGGTATTGTTCCGCTCTAAATAAGTTCCAATATTATGTTGGTCAACCAACTTTTGATATTTGAGATATAGCTCGTTATTATTTAATCCATAATAACAACCCATCAATGCTTCCTGCACAGCTTTGTTGTTTGGCTGGATACGTTCAGCACGGTGCAAATAAGGAAGCGCTTTTAAAAAGGCTTCTTCAGATTTCTTTTGGTTCAATATTAATTGTTCCAGTGTTGTTTCAGTAGGGTCAATGGTTAGTACATAATCTACCCCCATATTGTAATATACAATTCCAATATTAAAGTTGGCTTTAAAGTCTAAGCTATCATATTCCAATACTTTAAGTGAATATTCAATTGCTCTTTCTCTTAAATCATTTTTCTTGCTAGGTTCAACTAGTTCAACCTTTTTAAGATACTCTGATCCAACGGCATTGTAATAATTAATGTTCTTTTCAGTAAAGTCAAAACTTGGGTCAACAAGCTTTCTATATTCTTGTACGTAGATGTTGTAAGAGTCTTCCGACTTTTCAAATTCACCTTCCTCTATCAATAGAGTGACGGCGTCATTGTAGTAACGCACTAATGTGTGGCGTATATACTCGTTAATTTTAGCGGTATAAAGTCCAGAACTGTCAATTTTTTTGGCGTGTACAAATGATTCTAGCGCAATTTCACGGTAATAAATTTGATCACCACTTGAAATGTTACGGTAAATGATTCCGCGCAACTGCCATGTTTGCGAATCGAAACGTTCAACGCTATTAATTGCAGAATCAATTGCTGTTTTAGCACTTTCGAAATCTTTTGCTTTATAACGTTCGTAGGCTTGTCCAGTCCAAGATTGGGCAAATGAATACGAGGCCGTAAGCATTATGATAAAGATCGATATGTAGCGAATTAACTTCATTTTACAACACGTGCTGCCAAATCTGACAACTTATCTGCGATTACTAATTTATGCTTTTTTGCGTTACTTTTATTTATTTCGTATTTCTGCTGATTTCCTTCAACAATGAAATTAACAATTGCACCCTTTGTCAAACCGCCTGATTCTTCAGAAACCAACAACGTATTTTCCTTAATTGTGGTTTGCATTAGTGCTTTAAGGTGCTTAGAGTTTTCAGGACTTACATAAAGTATATGAGAGTCTGAAATGTCTTTTGTTGTTGTGTAGTTTTTAATTACAATCTCTTGACTACCAATTGATTTTCCTGAATATTTTTTATTCAACTCACTGTAAACACCAGCAGTCTCCCCAAAAACACCTATAACAAAATCACCACTTCTTTTTTCTTGTGGCCATTCTACCAATGTTGCAAAGGTATAAATATATAAAGCTCTTACAACTGATCGAGTATCAGGCATGAGTGTTGGTGACGCCGTATTACTCCTAAGTCCTACCAGGATTATAATCGTTAACAGTATGTAAGTTACTCTTTTCAAAAAATTTATCTAAATCGTTTGATGCATTACCAAAAGCGTGCCAATTATGCTTGTGCTCCATTAGGGTCAGCATTCTGAAGTGTTTCTAAATCTCTATCAAATAGATATAGTCCAGCTTTGTCATTCCCAATCATTTTTAACTTGTCTAAAATATTTCTAGCCAAAGCTTCTTCTTCTAATTGTTCTGCAACAAACCATTGCATGAAATTATGCGTTGAATAATCCTTTTCTTCCAAACAAACAAACACGATTTCGTTAATCATATTCGTTACTTTGATTTCATGCTCTAACAACAACGTAAATACGTTTGTTAAGGATTCAAAGTCCTGTTCTGGAATGTTCAAAGATGGAATGATTGCTCTGCCTCCGCGTTCGTTTACAAAGCGTACTAACTTTAACATATGCTCGCGCTCTTCGTCAGAATGCAAATACAAAAAGTCCGCAGTACCATTAATTCCAGAAGATTCCGCCCAAGAAGCCATGGCCAAATAGAGTTGTGAAGACACCGCTTCCGCCTCTATTTGTTTGTTCAATATTTCCTCTACTCTTTTATTCAATTTTCTTTTCTTTTGTTTGATCTTATTGACCTAAGCGATAAAAATAATCTAAAAAATAGAAACAAAAACAGTTTACACTTAAATAATTCATAATTTTATTCGGAATTTAAAGAGATGCATGAGTAAGAAGAAGACAAAGAACAAACAAAAATTTAATAAAACATTACGTCAAGATATTCTTGCCATTTTTATTGAAAATCCAAAGACAGGATTGAACTATAAACAAATTTCTGGCTTTCTAGATATTACTGATAAAGCACTTAGGAAACTAGTGTTTGAAGTTTTGACTGAATTGACTGACCAAGGTGTGTTGAAAGAAACACAAAGGGGTAAGTTTAAAATGAGTACGAATCGCCAAGTTATAACGGGAAAAATTGACATTGCCAAACGTGGAGTAGGGTATGTAGTTACGGATGAATTGGAGGAAGATCTGATTATTCCGGCCAAGTTTATGGACCAAGTTGTGCATGGTGACACTGTGCGTGCTGAGGTATTACCTGCAAAGGGTGGTAGACGAAAACCTGAAGGAAGAATTGTAGAGGTAGTGGATAGGGGAGAACGTCGATTTGTTGGAACAATAGATATCCAAAGAAAATATGCTTTCCTTACACCAGATGATCCAAAAATTAGTGTAGATATTTTTATCCCTAAAGGTAAAATTAAGAATGCCGAATCAGGCGATAAGGTAATTGGTAGAATTACTGATTGGCCGAGTTCTGCAAAGAACCCTTTTGGAGAAATAACGCAAGTACTAGGTTCAACCGAATCTAATGACGTGCAGATGATGTCTATTTTGGCTGCACAAGGTATTAACATGTCTTTTCCAGATGATGTTATTAACGAATCTAACCAAGTAAATATCACGCTTGATGAAGCGGAGATTGCTACTCGAACTGATTTTAGAAATATTTTAACTTTTACAATTGATCCAGTAGACGCAAAGGATTTTGATGATGCCATTTCTGTTGAGTTTTTAGAGAATGGAAATATTAAACTAGGTGTGCACATTGCTGATGTTGCGCACTATGTAAAACCTGATAGCGCATTGGATAAAGAGGCGATTGATCGTGGTAATTCAGTTTATTTGGTTGATCGTGTTATTCCAATGTTGCCTGAGCACCTTTCAAATGGTGTGTGCTCGTTAAGACCAAACGAAGATAAGTTTACTTTTTCGGCGGTTTTTGAATTAACTAAGGATGCGGAAGTTGTGGATGAGTGGTTTGGTAAAACAGTAATTTGTTCAGACCGCAGGTTTACATATGAAGAAGCACAAGAGGTAATTGAAACAGGGAAGGGAGATCATGCTGAAGAAATTGTATTGATTGATAAAATTGCTAAAAAGCTAAGGCATGAACGTCTTTCAAAAGGGGGCTTAGAAATTGTAAGTTCTGAAATTAGATTTGAGTTGGATGAAGATGGAATTCCTATTGGG
>CAKZPK010000289.1 GCA_937139035.1 uncultured Crocinitomix sp.
TCTCCGCATGCTGACAAGAAGAGTAGGGTCATTAAGGGTATCCAGAATTTCTTTATTTTCATTTTTAGTAAAATTGGTTTATGCCAACGAAACTACCTATATTGATGTTTTTTGATTTTGATTATTGACAAAACCAGATTTTGAATTGATGAAAACGGCATATTAATTTGTGAAAAGATTATTGGGATGATAAAATGCTTAGTTATAGATGATGATCCGTTGATTTGTGATTTAATAAAACATTTTTGCAGTAAAGTAAATTGGATTAACTCATGTTGGTCGGTTGGAGATTCTAATCAAGGCATACAAGCAATGAGTTCTCAAAAATTTGATCTTTTATTTTTAGATTATAATTTACCTGGAATAAACGGAGAAGAATTGTTAAACCTTATTTCTAAAGACATTACTGTGATCATGGTCACAACGGAGGAGAAATTTGGTGCAGCATCATATGAATACCAACAAATTATTGACTTTTTAGTTAAACCGATTTCATATGAGCGATTTCTAAAAGCCGTGCTTAAATTTCAACAACAAAACCCAACAATAGCATCCACACAACAACAGCCCAATATTACGCAAGTATCTAATAAATTAATGGTAAAAGATGGCAATAAATCTGTTGTCTTAACTATTGACACTATTCAATATATTAAGTCTGAATCTAATTATGTAATCTTTTTTCAATCACATAATAAAGTAATGAGCTTAATGAGTTTAAAGCAATTAGAAAATGATCTTCCAGATAATTTCTTTCGCATTCATAAATCATACATCATTAATTTAAACTACTTGAATAGCCTGACTACAGATGAAGTTTCAATTGATGGCAATTTAATTCCAATAGGCCCAAAACGGAAAGAGGATTTTGTGAAGAAACTGGAAGCAATGGGACTTACATGAACGTAACGGACTAATACAAGTATTTATTCATTTCCGCTATATAGTAGCTGAATTTTTCTTGTATCTGAATTGCAATACTATTTAAATTTTCTTGGGACTCCTTTAAATCAATCTCATTCAAGAACTTTTCAAATGAGTGTATTTCCAATCTTCGAACTGATGCAATAATACGGTGCTTTACTGCATCAAACTTTTCTTGATCCCGATTAAGAATTGCCACTTTTAAAGTTGCACTGTCCCTATTCCATTCTTTAATTAGAACCCCTAAAGCATTTTTTATTAGCTCTTTTTTTTGATCATAATCGTTCTCAAGATTTATGAAATTTATTTTACCGTGTTTCTTTTCTAAAATAAAACTATTCAGTTCTTGATAAATGGCCTCTTTACTGGTTGGTTTTAATAAAACTTTAACTTGATTAATGTTGCTTTCTGGTTGCTGACCTGAAACTACAATTAGTTGTCCGTTACTTTTAATATTTTGTTCAATTGCACACTCAATATCCCTAATAGAAACTGACTTCCCTCCAAAATTCATATCTGAAATAACAATATCGAAAGGAGCATTTTTCACACTATATTTCATCAGGCTATTTGCCGAAGTAATTACAAACTCCTCCAAAATATAATTATACCATGATAATAATTCAGGATCATCCTCTAAGACCAAAATACTTAGAGCCTGCTTATCAATTAAAGAGGCATCCGCTAAATTTGGAATTACTAGCTCCTTCAACTGTTTCTCTAATTCAAGTTCAAATTCGAATGTACTTCCTTCTTCTAATGTAGAGTTTATTATGAGTGATGATTGATGTAGGAGAATTAGTTCTTGGACGATTGTTAACCCCAGTCCAGAACCTGTCGTATAATTAGTACCAACGCTTCGATCCAATATTCTAGACATATCTTCTTTGGAAATTCCTACACCACTATCAATTACTGAAAAATGGACTTTTAAATCTTTAAGCCTAACATGCAAGCTTATCTCGCCACCTATTGGAGTGAATTTTATGCCATTATTCAACAGGTTATTCAGAATTTGATAAATGCGAACAGGATCAAATTTAAAGAGATAGGCTTGTAAATGTTCATCATAATAAAAATCAATACTAATATTCTTTTTATTTGCTTCATATAAACTAGCATTAACTAGCGCCGCACAAAACGACTCCAGATCATTCCATTCTTGATTTAATTGAATTTGTCCTTTCTTAATTTTACCATAATCCAAAACATCTGTAACGAGAGAATTTAATTGAATAGCACTAAATTTAAGTGAATCAATAAATGGTTTTTGCTGTTGGTCTGCTTCATTTTGCTCTAATATTGCAGCAACTCCTAATATTGACTGGAGCGGATTACGAATTTCATGACTCATGTTTTCAAGAAATTCATTTTTTTCATTGAATGCCTTTTCTGCCGCATCTTTTGCCTCTGCCACTTCTGAATGACTTTCGTATATTTTTGCCGACATTTTTTCAAAACTCTTTGCTAATTCACCTATTTCATCTTTTCGTTTCACATCTATTTTACTCGGCTCCATATTGGTAGAGAATTGCGTCAACCGATTGGTTATACTCGCCAAATCTTTAGATTGCCTGCGCATGTAAATAAATCCTATTAAAAGGAAAATAATAGCAATTGTTATGGTAATAATAACAATACGGTTTCTCCAACTGTAGAATGAGGCATATACCTCCTCTTTCGAAGCTGAAATGATACCATACAACTTATAATCTAGCCGCGGATATTCCAATTGAAAAAAATGATCAACTGCTAATTCATTGATATAATTTTCTCCCGAAACGCTAATTGATTTTAAATTGACCGCATATTCTGAAGGATAAATTGCAGTTTTATTATATTCAAACGTGAATATCGAACTGTCCGTAGGATGAATTAAATAATGCCCCTCTTGATTTAACACTCTTAATTCAAAGGTCTGCGGTAATAATTCATTCAAATCTTCAAACACTCCGTTTAGATCAACATTGATTACTAACATAATGTCATTCAACCTTCCTCCTTTGATTTTTTTCCCTATTCGAAGTGTAGGGACATTGGGCTCAGCAATTTTTCCATATTCTTTATTTAAATCAATTTTTGAAACATATAATGAATCATACGGAAGTGCATTAATTTCTTTGAAATAATCACGATTTCCTTTAAACTGAAGTCTCTCTTTAGGACATGTTATTATTTCACTCTCTCTTGATTCTACACGAATAATCTCTTTCCCTTTAGGGTTAGCTGAAATCAAACGAATTTGAAAATAATTTTCTTTTGTTTTAAGGAATGATTGATATTCCTTCGTTAACAAATCCAAATAAACACTGTCCGATAAATTAATATAGGTATCGAGCAACGGGCTATAAGATAGTTGATTTAAATCCCTTTCAAGCTGATCGATATAGGTTTGAAATTTCAGCTGTACCATTTCTTCTGTATGCCTCAATCTTTTTTGCGTTAGATCAGAGATTTCTGAAGAACTATAAGTGAAAAACAAAATGCTTGAAACGATTAATCCAATAGCGAATAGAAAGAAATAGACTAGTGCATTTCTTGTTGCTAAAGATATAAAACGTCTTTTCATTTAATACTGTGGTTCGCTTAGTTTGTAATTATTATTACCACAAGATATAAATTATAGTTTTTTTAGCGTGCGATATTAAAGATATACAATATAGCTGTTTACTAAAACGTTTCTATATTTATGAATGGTGTCATGCTTTATAAATTGATATCTTCGTCACCATAAAAATGACCCATTGCCTCCTATGAAATATTTGATTGCCATTGTAGCATTATGCTTTTCCTATTCGTCACAAGCTCAATACATATTAAAAGGCTCGGTTACAAACCAAAATAGTGAACCAATTCCGGGAGTAAAAATATATGTTGACAGCTCTACTTATGGTGTAATATCAGATTTTAACGGCGACTATTTTTTAGAATTAAAAACATTGAAAGATTACTCCATCCAATACAAAATGATTGGAATGGAAGACACAACACTCACTATATCATTGACCGATAAAATTACTGTTCAAAATGTTCAATTATCTGAACAAGCAGTTGAACTGGGGTCGGTAGAAGTTGTCACCAAAAAGATAAAAGTTGCGAATTCTATTATTAAAAAAGTACAAAAAAATAAAAAAAACATAGCCTTTCAAGTGGACAATTATGTTTGTAATACTTA
>CAKZPK010000290.1 GCA_937139035.1 uncultured Crocinitomix sp.
GTACTTTGGATTGGCAAGGAAACCATTTGTTTGCCCAAAACATCTGTGATTTCTATTGAACCATAATCAACAACCCCTGTATTAATTGTCAATGTTCCATTTGTTGGATTTGGGTAGACCGTTATAACGTTTTCAGAGTTTTCGCTTACTTCACTGACTCCCTCTGTACATGTCCAATTCATTTTAAAACCAAATTGATCACCAAAATCCCAATCACTTGACCTGAATTCTATTGTAATGGAAGGGCCAGTAGATGTAATTATGGAGGGAACGTTATTTTCGCAAAATATTCCGATTAATGGTGAAGTATCATCAGGTCCATCAAATATTTTCAACACATCAGTATCACTGTCTTCACAATCGGTGCCATAACTTAAATTGAACTCTATAAAATCAAGTTCTACCTGTACTGCTCCAATTGGTGCAATGGTAATTCTAGATAGCTCAAACTCTCCATAATTACCAGTTGGGCCGCCGCTATCAAATAATGTTCCTTCACAGGAAACTTGCGTAACCGCTTCTCCAAAAACAGGAAGGTTTAAAGAACAATCTAAACTTGGATCTATTACAATAGCGCCAACAGAAACAGTTTCATCTGTACCCACACAATCACCACCATCAACAGTGAGCGTTACATCAAATGAGCCGGCAGATGTATATGTGTGGGTAGGGGAAACTTCAGTACTAGAATTGCCATCTCCAAAATCCCATAAGTAGGTAACACCGTTAGCACTCATGTTCGTGAAATCAACGGCAAGCGGTGCTTCGCACCACTCGTCTATTGAGGGTGTGAAGTTGGCAATTACTTCATCTGTATATTCATCTCCCACTCCTACGGCATACCAGGCATTTCTAGTTTGCTGAACTTCTATAGAACATTCACCATATAGGTCTACAGCAGATTGAATCGCAAAATCACGTGCATCTTGATAGTTAGAGTACGGCGTAAGGTACACCGTAAGGTTTCGAAAAGCTATGGCGCTTGCCGCATCCATACCAATTCCAGTGACACTATAGGAATCTCCTATATCATTCGTTCCTGTACCACCCTCAGTTAACAAGTAAAACCAGTAGTTTTGAACACCGCTCAGCTTGTGGACATTATGTTCATAACCCAAATACCATGTACCCTGATAGGTGTCAGGCGCACTATATTCATTTGGATTCGACATTGATCGAATAGGAAAAACATCCTCTCCGATTATCCAAGACCAATCATCCGGTCTCGCAAAACTTTCTATGCATTTACTAAAAATGTCGCTAAAAGATTCATTTAAACCTCCTGGTTCAGTCATATATATCAAGTCAGCAGTATATTCTGTTAACCCATGTGAAATTTCATGACCTACAATATCAAGAGCCGTTAGCGGAACTTCAGGGCCACCATAAGGGCTTCCATCACCATAAGTCATCCGCTCGCCATCCCAAAAGGCATTTGTAAAATAAGTCGAATAATGGACATAGTTATTTAATTGAAATCCAGCATTATCAATGCTATTCCTTCCATGAATCGAACTAAAATAATCATAAGTCATTTCTGACCCCCAATGTACGTCTTTTGCATATTCATCTTTTTGGGGATTAATCTTATTCCAATCATTATCATCATCCATAAAATCAACAGCATCACCAAAGTTAGTTCCCTGATTCATGTCGAAAGTACGTATACCAGAACCTCTAGAACCATCTCTTAAGCGAAAAGAACCTTCAAAACTATCTGCAATTATATCTTGCTCTCCACTTAAGACTGTGTGAGCTGTACCTGGTGTATCAATATGATGAATCATCTGATTGTCCCTTAAAATCTCTCCAGAGATTGCATCTATATATATTTCTGAGCGGTACAATGGAGCATGTGCATATATGTTGAGCTTATATGACAAACGGAAAGATTTCGCACTGTAGTCACCGACCTGGCTCACATATACTAATTCCGCTTTTGGAAAATAAGTAGCCTCAGGGTCATTTTGCTCCCATTTCAAGTGCTGTTCTTCTCCCTCCATTTCCCATTTGTAAACATCAGCTCCAACAAAATTCTTAGCCCTTTCTAAGGCCTCATCTTCTGTCAATACCAAAGATGCTGAAGAATAAATATTCTTGTAAATCAACCCGTTCATGGAATACACAAAGCCATTTTTTGTGTGTATAATCCAAACCGCATCTTCAATAGGTTTATCTTGATATGTTTGTTGATAACGATAATGTAAATGGCCAAGGTTATCAGGTTCAGCTTTTATTAGTTCGAAACCAATATCTTTATTAAAGTGAAAGTTCAAAATCATCCATGATTTTATCTCACTTAATGCCACCTGTTCATTCTGATTAAACCTAAGGTAAGACGGCAATTCGGTATGTTCACTATTTCGAACAAATTCAACACCAGAAAATGACTTTTCCTGAACCTGTTGTGCATTGACTTGGATAGGCATTATTGTCACTAATAGCATTAAAAATGCTAGCATTTTTTTAATTTTTTTCATAAAATTCTATTTAATAATTAAGCCTACTCTTTTCACACGGTTTTCGGCCTTCCCGTGTTCATATATAAGAAAGTAGTTGCGATTTTGGTTTTCTTTGAATTAAAATATTACACCATGCGATTTTCTATAATAATTACATATTTCAACTTAAAATGGTTGTCTGAAAATTGTGTAAAATTTTAATTTATTCATCCTTTATTTTAATACCGTTACATGTCCTTGGTTAATAAACTTTTTGTCAGTATTCTCATCTGAGAATTCAATTGACCAAACATAGACTTCATCATTAACTAAACCGTTATCACCATAAGTCCCATTCCACCCCACATTAGCATCATACGACACAAAAACAATTTCTCCCCAACGATTATATATTGTTAATTTATAATTGTATGGATCGAATCCTGATGTAAAAACAGGCTGAAAAGATTCATTGAAGACATCACCGTCCGGCGTAAATGCATTGGGCACATAAAAAAGTTGACCCGAAGGAACGGTGATTAACTCATGTGTGGTATCTGCACATAGACCATTTTCACTTGTGGCTATTAACTGAATAAGATATGTGTTAGAAGGGAAGTCATACACATAAGTGGGTTCATATTCCTCTGAAAAACCATAGCCATCACCAAAATCCCAATAATATAACGTTGCCAATTCAGAGTTATTCATCACATCAACGAAAGGGTCGAGCGGATTCAATTCAAAAGTATGAGGCTCAAATGCAGCTATTGGATTAGGGATTACCACGAAATAATCTTCGCCAATAAGAGAGTCAACACATCCATTCCCGTCTTCAACCAGCAATATGACATCATAATGAACAGGTATGGAACTCTCTATGTCAAAACAAACATAAGGTACAGAATCTCCAACTACTGAAATATCATTAAACAGCCATCTGATGTCCGAAATACTGGTCCCCTCTAACGCATAAGAGAGCGACGTGAATTGTACACATTCTTCATCACATATAGCTACCACATCACTCGTGAAAGCCGCGACAGGCGGGGACAAGACCGAGTGATGAATTGTATCACTATTATAACAACCATTAGTATCTGTGCCTAAAACAATATAAGTATTCGTTGATTCCGATATAAAGCTGATTCCATTAATTATGTCATCCGTCCATTCATACGTTCCTCCTGGTCCGGCACCAGTTGCGTTCAATAATGCGTCATCTCCAAAGCAAGTTTCAAAATCATCGCCAGCAAAAACAGCTGGGACAGGGTTAACAAGAACGACAATGGAAGTGTCTACAAACGAAAAACAATTCGTTTCACTCGACTCCATAACTCCCGTGAGTCCGACTAAAAATTCACCCGCTATTTCGGTATCGATAAAAATTGTTGCAAAACTTTCAACACTTGTAATTTCTAAAGTGTCACTGTCGTTAATTGTATAATTAAATGTATAAGGGAGCATCCCTCCTTCACCTGTGATTCCTACAGGAATATCACCATTATACTGACAGAGTACAGTGTCACTCATTATTGACCCGGTTGGTACCTCATTGATTCGAATCACACCAGTATCCGACATAGCTGTAAAACAGTTACTTTCACTCGCCTCTTCCACACCTATTAGTATAAATTCGAATGTCCCGGGCAAAATTGTTGGTAAAGTCACAAACGCTGAATCTGCATCTGTAGCGTACAGTGTATCTCCACCATTCAACGTGTAGTGAAATACATAAGGACCAGTACCATCTTCACCCTCAAAAATAACGGTTGGAGCTTCATCATACTGACATAAGTCTGCACTAGAACCGATAGTTGCATTTGGATTCGAATTGATGGTTATTACAATATCCTCTGCAACTTCATTGTAACAAGAGCTATCGCTCGATTCAAAAAGCCCGATTAACTCAACTTCAAAAACACCAGGACTATCTGTAGGAAACATTATTTCTCCGACTAATCCGTCTGATTCTAGCGTTAGCGTATCGCCACCTACAGTATAATAGAACAAATACGGCGCTATGCCGCCTTCACCTGTCATGATAACAGCAATGCTGTCTTCATTTTGACACAAAACAGCAGAGCCCAAAATAGCGCCCACAGGTAATTCATTTACAACAACAGAATCAATATCTGAAAGATCTGTATAACAAGCATTCGGACTAGACTCAGTAATTCCAATCAATTCATAAATAAATGTTCCAGGAATATCTGTTAAAACATCAAACACGCCTTCGCCCATAATATCAGACAAAACTTCGAGCGTATCGCCTACAGTATTAATAACTGTAAATATGTACGGAGCCATACCCCCTTCAGCATATAGTTGCAAGGTAATTGTTTCACTATTCTGACAAAGCTGTGTACTTCCCAACATGTATCCATTCGGTCTTTCTCTTATCAAGAGTTCCAACGTATCAGATAACAGCACATTACATCCGAAGGAACTTCCTTCAGACACGGAAATTAATTCAACGACATAGCTTGTGTCCTCAAACGTATACATATTTACTTGAGCGGTATCACCATCAGATACAACAGTTTGAACAGCACCTCCATTTATTCTATACTCAAAAGTATAAGGGTACTGTCCCCCTTCTCCAATAAAATAAATTGGTGTTGTTTCAGTACCTTCGCATATTGGATCAAATCCAAACATATTAGCCGAAGGCAATTGACTAACATACAAATTTTCTAAAGAAGTATTTACACAACCCGAATCGGAAGTTGTGACTAACTCAATGGTATACAAACCAGTATCCGTAAACATATAGATAGGTTCAAAATCAAGTAAAACGGAATCTAATAATTCACCTATGACAATCCACTCTGACGCAAAATCGCCACTTACTATATAAGACTCATTTCCAAATTCTACTATCTCACTTTTACAGATTGTGTCAGGTAAAGTCATCATATTAATTGGTAATGGATTAACCAAAATTATTATAGTATCGACTAAACAGGATGCTCTGAAAATTTCCAATAACGCTAATCCCCCTTCAGGTGCGAAAGTCGTAAATGAAGGGATTGTTCCAGTACCCTCTATGTCTAAACCAATTGTTGGGTTATCGTTCAACCAACCAAATTCATCACCAGGTAAGACAATTTCTTCGGTTACTTCGTTATGGCAGTAAAAGTACTCAGTAGGCATATCCAGTTCTGTACTATAAGGAATTTCAAATGTCCATTCCAACGGATACATTCCACAACCATCTGCCGTGAAAGCACTTAAACCCTCAATAATTGTAAATGTCACAATAGCCCCTTCGGGAATCCCCACAAATTCATAAAAAACCCAATCCAAATAATTATTTTCTTGCCCAGGGCATCCAGCAACATAAGCAATTGGTGTGGAACAACCAGGAAGCTCTTCAGCCGTTAGATCATGCGCCTCACCTCCTGGAGCAGAGGTAATCACCTCTGTTACCCCATCATAACTGATTGTCATAGTCATGCTTGTTGTACTCGGATCCTCGTATCCATGCCAATGTTCAACCCACACTGTAAATTGACCTTCGCATCCAACGCAATATTGAATTTGAACTGAATGTGCACTCAGTTTGGTTACCATTGTGAATAGCATTAACAAAAATAATAGTCTGCCCATATTCTCTAAAATATTTAGTTCTAGATGCTGAATTTAGCATGGAAACAACATTCTATCCGCCTGTTATTATATAACTAAAACAATACTACGGCCTCATTTACATCTCAAAATACACGACAAGGAGAAGGTTAAGCCCTCTATGTCAACAAATTAATGGCAACGCTAGGGCTTGAATCAATATCCATTATAAACCTCTCTCAAACTAACGCTTTCTTAAATTGTTTAGCCGAAATAAAATCCCCTTGATTATTTACTATAGGGCAGTTAATTAAATTTTCAGTTAAAGACATGCAAAATGCCCAATTACTTCCTCAATTGTTTAATAAAATAGTGCAGGTAAAACGGCTCCAAATATTTAATTGACAATATATGCCATAAAATTAGCCGTCTACTTATCGTTTCTGTGTGTATGAGCACAGTTTGGGCTAGTTGATTTGGTGGATATCAATTAACTGTTTTTAATGGACGATACGTTAGAAAAAAAGCGCATCAATTACCTCAGTTCGCTATGACAAAGAAAAACATGACCTTCGTTTATTAAGCAATGAAACTGAGGTTTAAAACTATACAGTAATAGATACAAAAAGGGGAAGGGGTTATTTCAGAGAGCCGCTAAAACGATATAAATTAATCTAAGCGTTCTGTCTATTCCAATGAAGATATCAAAAGGTTTGTTATTCACTTGAAGTACCTCTTACTATTAATGGCCGTACCGATCATTCGGAATAGGGACAATAATCAGTAAGAAAATTTTTTAACGTCATTAAAAATAATACGAGCTCTCATAATAAATGCGGGACCATAAAAGAAACTGACTTAGGAGCTCTCAATTTCTCAGAAACCTGGTATCTAAAAGGCCAATAAGACATTCTGCTTTGATAGCACTGTCAACATTAAAATTTAACAAATTCAATTATAAAAAAGAGGAAGCCAGAAAAACGGCACCTCATTTGATATTTTTTTTGTAGGAAAACAACAATTCTTCCTTTCACTTAAATTTCGAGTCAATAGATATAATTAAGTGAATGCTCTTCAACTATAAACGCCAATTTAGCCAAAGATCAGGTTAATGAAAATAATAGAGTGCCAAACATAAAGAAAGTGAAAACAAAACTACTTTCCCATTTTCAATAAAACTTTTTTCTAGACGCATTAAAATAATTTTTTTCGTTAATTCATGAATAATCTTAACCTTTTGCATTTGTCGCATTTAATATTTAAAGTCATTTCCTTTCTTCTAATGTAACCCGCATGATTTGCCTCAATCATAAAACATTGCACATATTTTAATGTGATGTTATTAGTCCTTAATGAAGTATCAAAGCAGCTACAAAACATTCCATTAATTTTCCATTCTTCAGCCTGACCGTAACCATTTGAACTTGGTGGATCCACCATAATTAATCTCTATTTTTAATATGTAATAAAAAATGGGTAATGATAAACACTCTTAAGCGTGCAAATCATTACCCATCAAACTAAAAAATATCAAGCATTCAATAACCGCGACTTAATCAACTTCCATCTTCCTTTCGCAATAGGCAAAGCTATATCACTTTCAAAAAACTTCATATTTAGTTGATAACCAACTATTTGGTCTACAAAATTTAAATTCACGATATATTTTCTATGAATTCGCATAAAGTTTGAATCATCTTCCAAAATTTGCTCAACTCTTATAAGCGGCATTAATAATACAAGAACTTCATTTTCTTCTTCAGCTGTCCTAAAGTGAATATGGGTATAATCATCATTCACCTCAAAATGGCTAATCTTATGAATATCGACTGCCTTAATCCCTCCTTTTAACTTGACAAAAATTGTTTTTTTTCCTAAGCCTATACCGGTCATAAATAAAGTTTTAAAACTTAATAATTATGAACTCGGTACGGCGGTTGTCCTCATGCTCTTGCTCTGTACATAAAACACCGTCCGAGCATTTATTGATCAGCTTGCTTTCTCCATATCCTTTGCCCGAAATGCGTTCTGGGTTAGTAATTCTCTCTGCAATATATTTTGCCGAAGCTCGCGCTCTTTTATCTGATAAACGCATGTTTGAGCTTGATGATCCTCTCGCATCTGTATGGGCGCCTAACTCAATAACCATAGTTAAATTTTCATTCATTACCTTAACAATCTTGTTTAACTCTAATGCGGCATCAGCTCGTATCGCATATTTTCCTAAATCAAAATAGATTGGTTGAATGTCAATTATATCCTTGAGATCTTTTCCTTCTTCAATTTTTTCCAGTCTTAATTTCTCTAAAGGAATTTCTATCTTTCCAGGATTATTTAATTCTGCATTAAATGTGACAGATTTTGAAAAATAGCCCTCTTTAGATAAGTCAAAATTATAACTAACCCGACTTCCCAACTTCTTATCTACTAATGCTTTGAGATATGTGCTATTTTCTTCTGAGCTAATAAATTCCTCAGTTTCACCCGTCATATTATCGGTGATTTTCACTTTAACACCTTCCAAAGGTTTGCCATTCTCATCCGTAAAATTTGCGCTTATAGAAAGTCCTGGATCCTTTTCAAACACCAAGTCATTATTACTCAAGTCTACATTACCAGATAATTTTTCAGAAATGGCAAAATAATCTTCTTTTTCTCCAACTAGTTCATAATCCATTCCTTCATCCAACACTAAACTGTAAGCCCCATCAGCATCACTGTATAAAGAATCGATCATCTGACCTTCTGCATTTATTAATCGCAATAAAACATCCGAAAGAATATTATTATTCTTGTCTTTAGTAATACCCTCAATCACAGTTCCAAATACGAATGGTTTATCTACTTTAAAGCGATAAACATCATCACTACCTTTTCCTGTAGATCTATCAGATGAGAGGAACCCCATTTTTTGATCAGCATCAATAATGAAAGAAAAATCATCCTTGCCGCTGTTTATAGGCGCACCCAATTCCAAGGTTTTTCCCATTTTTACGCCTTTCAATATT
>CAKZPK010000291.1 GCA_937139035.1 uncultured Crocinitomix sp.
ATTTAATTGAAAAAAAAGTAATTTTTATTTAGGGGAATATAGGGGGACGGTTGTTTTAATATGGAAGTGAGCGAGTATTGTTTCATAACTAGGTTCATTTTCAAAGATGTTTTTTAAATTATTAGTAATACCCGATTTGACACAGCAAATCGGGTATTACTTGTTTATAGACTTTGAAGTTTGTAATTAAGAATCAGTCATCAAAGAAATATTCACTCCCCAATTTTGAATTAGACCCGTAATTAATCTCTACTCGGTTTTTTTCGCAAGGCTTTTTTCTCGCTGTTTTTTCTTTTATTATTTAACTTTCGTTTTTTAGATGCTTTTGTAGGTTTAGTAGCACGCCGCACCTTTGGTCGAATCAAATTTGTCGCTAATAAATTGAGCAACCTTTCGGTACAATGTGCTTTATTTCTTCGTTGACTCCTACTCTCCTCAGCCGTTAATTGTATGGTACCGTCTTTTGATAATCGCCCCGCAAGTTTTTCAACCAACCGTTCTTTTTCTCGATCGGTTAAACCATTGGATGCTGCAATATTAAAAGTTGCAATAACTTTTGACGCTACTTTATTGACATGCTGACCACCTGCGCCTGAACTGCGCACGGCTTTATAGGTAATCTCTGTTACTATAGTTGCCTTTTGCATCTCAATTCTATATGCCTAACTCAATCGAACCTTATTTCTTTACAATTTTAATTGTGTTGTGCACATTGTCCTGATCTATTGATAAGAAGTAAACACCTGTAGCTAAATGATCCATTGAAACTAATTCTTGCCCTGTCGCATTACCTTGAAATAATAGTTCACCAGTTATAGATCTTAATTCATAATTAAATACGCCTGACTTAATTATTGTAATTTGACCTTGAGTAGGATTTGGATAAACTAATAAATCATTTGCATCAATATCCTCAATAGACAATTGAGAATCAACATTGATAGATGCAGTTGTTGAACATCCGTTTGCATCCGTCATAATCACTGTATAAGTTCCTCCAGAAAGATCTGTCAGGTTTTGCGTATCATCAGCATCACCAGTTCCATCATTATCCCAATCAAATATATAAGGTGCCAAACCTGCATCAATATCTAATGAAATAGAACCATCATCTCCAAACAGCTCGTCAGAACTAGTTAAGTTAATCACTGGATTTGGAGATACAGTAACTTCAATTGTTGCAGCTGCAGAGCAACCACTTGCATTGGTTCCTATTACCGTATAAGTTATTACTCCAATTTCTTGTTCAAATGCTACACCATCTTCAACATCCATATCCCATTCATAAGTATCCGCTCCTGCACCAGTTAATGTAATAAGGTCACCTTCGCAATAAGAATCTTCATCTGAATTTCCCGTAACTACAGGTAATTCAGCAATAGTAACTGTTACAATAGCTGAATCTTTGCAACCAAATTCACTTTCAGTACCTATAACTTGAAAATCAACTTCTCCAGGTCCTGCATCTGGCACAAAAGAAACGCCATCAATCGCATCAAAGTTCCATTCATAAGAATCTGCTCCACCGCCTGTTAAAACAACCTCGTCTCCCTCACAAATTTCTGGATCACTCGCATTAGCTGTTACTGCAGGTGCTTCATGAATCATTACAACCACTGTAAACGGGCAATCTCCGTCCATATCAGCTGTAGCAATATATGTTCCTTCCCCTGTTCCTGTTGGCGTAAATGCTTCTCCATTTATTACCTCTATGTCATCCCAAGATACTTCACCGCCTAATGTAGATTCAGCAAATAAAGTTAACTCCTCACCTTCGCAAATTTCTACTGCAGAAACCTCAGTTTCCATTGCAATACAAAGTTCTGTTATTACTATTTGTCCATTTCCTTCTCTTAAACCTCCAGTTGTTGTCGCCTCTGCTAAGGTTCCTAAATAAGATGATCCTCCGGCTCCACCGCCTCCAGCAACACCAGATCCCCAAGCAGCACCTGCTCCTGCACCACCGCCATAGTAACCTCCACCGCCACCACCACTGGCAACACTTTGTGTTCCGTCAATTCCTTCTCCTCCAACTCCTAATACTCCGGGGTTTCCATCAGGTCCTTCTGGTCCATCACCGCCTGCTCCACCAGAAACAGCTGTTCCGCCTTTTCCGCCTGATCCAACATTTGGATAAGTTCCCATATCATAAAACGGGTCATTCCCATCTGTTCCTATTAAAGCACCACCTGCACCACCATTTCCTCCAGTTCCGCATGGCACACAACCACCATTAACATAATCTCGACCGCCGCCTCCGCCGCCACCTGCAACGATTACTCGATCGCTTAAAGTTGCACCACTTTGGCGCACATCAGATGCACCGCCTCCACTTCCTGCACGGCCACCATCTCCTGTACTTGGTGTTCCAACTCCTCCTAATGCTCCTCCATTATATCCTGCAACATCTTCAGTTCCTGTTCCTCCAACATAAATATTAAGCACTTCACCTGGTGTTACGGTTAATACACCGGTTGCAAACCCTCCTAATCCTCCAGTAGATTCGTCATATTCCTCATCTGTTATCGCTTGGCCTTGTGCTCCATAGGCATCAATTTGAATGGTTGTAACACCTAATGGAACTGTATAGGTTTGCACATCACCTGTATAATCAAATGTTGTTGTTACCTGGGCGTTTACCGCAGTTCCTAAAAATAAAATTGATGCTAAAAAAATTGAGTTTGTAAAGTTTAAATTCATAGTGAGAGTAGTTTTACTCCAATATACAAATTAATGCAGCAACCAAAAAAGTATCCGCACAAAAAAAGCCCCAACAATTAAGTCAGGGCTTTAATATTTTAAAGATTGTATTAATTATCTTTTGTCAAGTGCAACAAAATCTCTTTCGTTTTCACCTGTATAAACTTGTCTAGGTCGTCCAATTGGATCTCCATTATCTAACATTTCTTTCCATTGAGCAATCCAACCTGGTAATCTTCCTAAAGCAAACATTACTGTAAACATTTCTGTTGGAATTCCAATTGCTTTATAAATGATTCCTGAGTAAAAATCAACATTTGGATAAAGTCCTCTTGCTTTAAAGTATTCGTCATTTAAAGCAACCTCTTCTAATCTCTTAGCAATTTCCAATGTTGGATCATTAACTCCCAATTTTCCTAAAATATCGTCACATGCCTTTTTAATGATTGTTGCACGTGGGTCAAAGTTTTTATAAACTCTATGCCCGAATCCCATTAATCGGAAAGGATCTTGTTTGTCTTTTGCTTTAGCAATCCACTTATCTAAATCTCCACCATCTTCTTTAATCATTTCAAGCATTTCAATTACTGCCTGATTTGCTCCACCATGAAGAGGTCCCCAAAGTGCTGAAATTCCAGCTGAAATTGAAGCATATAAGTTTGCTTGAGAAGAACCTACGATTCTTACTGTAGAAGCCGAACAGTTTTGCTCATGATCTGCATGAAGAATTAATAATTTATTTAAAGCAGAAGCAATTACTGGATCTGGCTTATACTCTTCAGTTGGCATTCCATAAGTCATGTACATGAAGTTTTCAACATATCCTAAATCATTTTTTGGATACATGAAAGGATGACGAACTGTGTTTTTATAAACCATAGCAGCCAATGTAGGCAACTTAGCAATTAATCTAATAATTGATAATTCAAACGCTTCTTCTGATCTGTTCGGGTCTTGAGATTCTGGATAGAATGTAGACATTGAACAAATCATAGATGCTAAAATCCCCATTGGGTGAGCTTTTGCAGGATACGCCTCAAAGAAACGTTTCATATCCTCGTGCACCAATGTATGACTATCAATTTTTTCTTCAAATGCTGCCAATTGATCAGCCGTTGGAAGTTCACCTTTTAAAATCAAATAGGTAACTTCTAAAAACGAAGCATTCTCTGCTAGTTGCTCAATTGGATAACCACGGTATCTTAAAATCCCTTTTTCACCATCTAAAAAAGTGATCGCACTTGTACAAGAACCAGTATTTTTAAATCCTCGATCCAAAGTAATATACCCTGACTGTCCTCTAAGCTTAGAAATATCTAATGCTTTTTCATTTTCAGACCCTGTAATTATTGGTAATTCAAAAACTTTTCCGTCTAATTCTATTTTTGCTGTTTCACTCATTTTTATTGTAATTTTTCTTTCAAGATTGATTATTCCGCCTAAGATAGTCGTTTTTTTTCCATTGTACTTACAGACATAACACTTTTTTTATAAAAAAATGCATTTTTTTGGGCTACAATTCATCCTCTGAAAGCACGACCAAATAATCATTCTCATGTATCTCAACTATATCTGTTTTTGGAAGGTTCAATTTCACTCCAAAATTTGAATCGGCATCTTTTCTCAAATCTCCTTTTCTAATTCCTAAACAAACCTCTTCTCGTTTACCTGCAATTCCTATTAAATCTGCAAAGGACACTTTTTGCGGAAAGGATGTGAAATAAAGATTTGCTGGCTTAACATAAATCTCACTTCCATCTTCTGAGAAAAGATCATCATACAATAGCTTAATTAATGGTTCTTCACTTAACTGTGCCAAAATCATTGTAATTAGTTTATTACTAATAATAAAGTCATCAACATCTGTCTGAGTAATTATTTCTTGATTTTCAGAATTAAGTACCTGCGTAATAATTTTTGTATGTGGATTATCTACTGACTCTTTTACTTTTCTTAACCATAATAAGATAATCAAAGTATCTGAGTCAATTTTATCAGGACGTTGCTCATCCATTTCCTGCGAAAGAATAATTACATTGTCATAACTAAATGGGTCTACCTCTTTCAAGGCTTCAAATTTCAAAGGATCTGAATTTTTTAAGTTGATTTCAAAATCTGTGTACAGAGATTTTAATTCATCAATTTTTGAAGTGAGTAATTCATTCGGTTCATTGAATAAAATATCAAACTGTGTTCCTTCAGACAAATAATCAGCTGATTCGCGAACAAAGATTTCAGCAACACTATGCCAACCTAAAATCAATACCTTTTTTTGTTTCTGCTCTAATTTCTCACCAGACAACTCAATCTCATTAGCAGATGTAAAGGCAGCAGTTTCAAAATTTATGGTTGAATCATCCTCTGCCAAAATAATAATTTGATCTTTGTCTTGCAGGCTATAATCATCTCCTGGGCGCAATACAACACCATCATCCTCATTATAAACCCCCAATGGAATTCCATCTTTAAAATGAAAAGGTAATTCTGCAAAGCTTACACCGTTCCATTCTGCTTCATAAAAATAAACCTCACAACCATCAAAGGATAGCATTTCATTGTAAACCATTTCAAGCCCACTTGTCAATGAAGTTTGCACCACTAATTTCCCCATGATATCCCAACTATCCAACGCTATAATATTATCATCATCAAAAAAGCTTAATAATTGCCTTTTTTCTTCTGTAAAAATCTCTGTAATAATTGGGAGTTCATTTTTACCGTCCTGAACAGAAATAATACCCATAATTGATTTTACCGACTGTACATCAGAATCAACTTTCTCGTCCATTAAGGCGCTTTCCGAACAATTGGCTAATATAATGACAGATTTTGCAGCCTGAATATTAACACGTTTTAGCTCATTAATATTTGCATAGTCACCTGTTGTGGTTACAATTCTTGTTGTTTTGGTATCTGGCAGTCGCTTTTGAATCAGGTCATCCATTTCCTCCTTGTCCTCGCTAGATAAAATGACGACACTGGCAGATTTTTCGCTTTCGTTTGCAATAATAAGCTCTCTAATAATATCAACAACGCGCTCATTCCACCCTAATATTAAAGTATGCTCCTCTTCTATTACTTTTCCGCGGCCTTTTCTAAAGTTGTAGAATACTTTTTCTAATGAGGTTGTAATAAATGCAATTAGCATTGACAAAATAATTACCCCAACAACTCCGGCTAATATGGTAGACACCTTTAGCCAAAAGCTCATATTATTATCCTGATTCATATTACCAGGATCTGTCATTTGCAACCAAGTTCTCCAAATATCATCTGAAGTTCCTGTATAGGTTTCATCTGCTCCAGCATCTGCAAATTGCATGATGAGCAAACGTATACCTATAATAAGTACAAATAGTACAATAAAAACTACAAAGAGGCTGATAAATATAGATGCACCACCTTTGTTTAAATACTTTTCAAACCGGTAACGCAATTTATCTTTTAGGGAAAAACTCATAAAATAATTTTAGAAGGCTTGAAATTAAAAAAATTATTTGATCATTACAGCTAATTAGCAATAAGTTCGAAATAGCACAATTACTTAGATCTTTAGCTCAAACTCTAAGTTGACATTCTATAATATGCAGCTGCATTAATAGCGCTAATATATACGTATGATCTTTTCTTTAGAACACTTCAGCCTGCGCTTGGCCTACAGGTTGTTTAAAATAAGTTTGCAGGAGTTGTGTGGCGTATTGGTCATTCAACATTTTAGCCCGTTCAAGCGCTTCTTTAGCACTATCCCTTTGATTAGAATTTAACCTTGACACCCCTAAGAGTCTCCAACCTGTTGCGTGATTTGGGTTTAATTTAACTACCATTTCAAAATCTTTTATGGCATCTGGCAAGTAGTTTTTATGGAAAAATAAAATCCCACGGTTGAGATAGGCATTTAGGTTTTTACCATCAACATTTATCACATTTGAAAAATCTGTGATTGCAGATGAAGTATCTTTTAAAGCTAAAAAAGCTAATGCTCTATTCATATAAGCATCTCCTCTTTTTTCGTCTATTTCAATTGCTTTTGTAAAAATAGAAATGCTTTCCTCATGTTTTTTCAAGTTCATTGCTGATACTCCACGATTCATCCAGCCATCTATCCAAGTTGGATACTTTTTTGTGCAGCTAATAAATTCCTGCTCAGCTTTCTCCCACTCTTTCTCTCTAAAATAAGCTATTCCTTTACCAAAAATGGCATATATTTCAGTCGAATCAATCTCTAAGGCTTTATTGTATGCCCATAAAGCACTGTCAGAATTATACATTGAATTGAAGTAATAATTTCCTAAACTAACATAGTTTTCTGCTCTTGGATTGGTAACTTCAATGTAGTTTTTAATTGCTGCTACTCCCCCTTTTTTATCTGTAAAGACAATATCATCAACAACTTTAGTGATTGCAACTTTTTCATATATTTTACTCTTAAAGCGGGTACTGTCAGCAAAATAGTAGGTCAGCTGTACCCATTCAGCATTTTCTTTGAAATAACTTTCCTGTACATCACCTGCAAGGCGGTGAGAATAATGAGTTTCCCAAATACAAATACTACCAATTTCAGCAGAATCCAGGTTGTTCATTGTTACATCTGCATATTGGTCTGAATATCTATCTAAATCATTGGCCCAAAAGAACCAAACATGATTAACATATTTTTTTCGCCCTTCAAGAGCCTCATTTTGAAAATCATTTGAAACAGCTTCCATCAAACCACGCTCAAGGCTGTTATTGGCATTGGGCGGCTCGGTATACGCTGTAAACACGAGCATTGAAACAGCGATAACTCCCCCAACAAATGCTCCGCTTATTTTTTTTCTTAAGGATATTAAAAGTAAGACAATTGTAAAGCCAGTCAATAATAAAATAACGTTCAAGTTTCCGCTATACGTTGTGTCTTCAAGCAAATCTTGATGAAAAGCCATTTCTAAGGTAAAGTAACTATATGTTAATAAACATACGACCACTAAAAGAATCCCTAAAGTTACATATCTCAGCTGCGATTTACGTTTTGTTTTTTGATTCTCTTTTGCCAATCGAGCTTGCTCTGCAGCTAATTTCTTTTCTTCCTTTTTCTTTTGAGCCATCAATAATTTTCGCTTTTTACGGCTCAATTGTTTTGACTCTTCCTCTTGCTCTTCTAAAACCTCTAACACTTTAGCTGTGCTATTCTCTGATTCAGGCTTCTGAATTAAACTCCACCAATAATTAAATCCCCACAAAGCAATTATCGCTCCTAATGATGCCATTGGTGTAATATGCCTCATGAATCCTGCAGAGTTCCCCATATTTAATTTATAGGAGAAGATTACATAAATCATGAATCCAACTACAAATTGCCACGCAACAAAAAAGTTTTTTCTTTGATCAGAAATAATCATTTTCCAAAAGCCAAACGAAAACAAGAAAAAGAATATTGGTCCTGTAACGTAAATGAAACGTTGGAAATAATGCCCAAATGTTGTGTGCCCGTAACGATTTGAAGTATTCTCTTGACCAATGGTTTGTTCAAAAACATAAAAGTATTCCCCCGTTATTATGCCTCCTGCAATATTCCACATAACAAAGGGTAAAATTAGTAGTGAAATTTGTTTGTACGCCTTTGCTTGCAACAACATTAATCCCCAAAAAGGAAAGAGTAAACACAGTTCTAACCGTGCCAAGGGTAACAAACCACCTACAAGAGCAAACCAAAACCATTTTTTCTCCACCATTAAATAGTAGCCAAATGAAATGAGTGCTACAGCAAGTGGTTCCGATTCAGCATTTCGGCTAATCCCAAAAAAATAGACTTGAAAACACAGAAAAGGAATGATTAGAAAAGCATTTTTTATCTCTTGTTTTCTTAAAGCCAAATAAAGAAAGAAGCTAGACAATGCAGTAATTAAACACATCATTATAGGTATCATAAACTTACCTAACTGCAAGGGCAGATAAAAAATAATGGTGAATAAAGGCCTATTCCAAATTGAAATGAAAGTTTCTGGATTATTGTGTGCATCAATCGTATTGTAATAACGAACGGGGCAATCATCATCCCATGTTACATTACTCGAAAGACCAAAATAAATGTTGACTAAAAGATAAATAAATACAAAGAAGATAGCATACTTGTGCTGCTGAAAAAATAGCTTTATCATTTATTTTTATTCTGTAAAAAGGGTTAAAACAAACCAGTAAATTACAAATTTAAATGACGCCGCACGAAATTATTTCACAAATCGATACTTTAGAATACACCAAAGCGCTCTAAAACCATCTTTCCAACCAATTTTCTTTCCTTCTTCGTAGGTTCTTCCATAATAC
>CAKZPK010000292.1 GCA_937139035.1 uncultured Crocinitomix sp.
AATAAGGTTGGGCTGTAAAAATAGCTTGTGCCTCTGCTTGTTGAAATGAACTTAACCCGTTAAAAACAGCATTTAAAATATCATCCGATAATGCAGGTTGAGCTGTTAGCACATTCTTTAGAACACTAGAACTATACGTTCCAATTCTTGTTACCAACGTATCTAAAACATCTTCACTTAAAGGAGATCGTGAAATTAAATAAGGTTCTATTGCTAAACCGTTTGGACTTCCTTGAATTGCTTGAATGTGCACTCCATCATTTTGCCCAGAGGTAAAATTAGTATGACCTGTGCCAAATGGACTTGGATCTACTGTCTCTCCAATTGGTATTTCTATCAAACCTCCGCCATCTTCTTCCATAGAAAAATAGGTATCATAAGATCGAGAAGTTTGCTTTTTTGTTTTTAGAAAATAACTGTGGAAATAGAAATCAGGATTACTTGCTTTAAGATCATCATAAAAATAAGTTTCTAAGAATTTAGCCTTTTCATATGGACTTCCCCAATTATCACCAATATAACTATGAGCAATAGCCAATGGTTTGGCTAATCCTCCTTCAATGGTTCCTAATAGTGTTTGCGGACGAATCATAGAGTCAGGGACAATACTTTCATAGCCTGGTATTGCAACAGAGGTGATTTCACCATGAATGTCCGTGTAGGCCAAAATTGCAGTCATTTCTCCAATAGTTGTATCACCAATTGTATAGGTCAAATCTGTTTCGGCTTTTCCATCAAAGACCCACAAAGCATAACCCACCGTTCCAGAATAAGTATCTGTTTCTCCTTTATAATAATCAGCATATTCATACTCTCTGCCATGAACCCAATTTGTTGTTGACTCATAATCAGTTGGACTAATTAAATTATCACGTAGCATACGGTTTCGGTCATAGCCATTTTCAAATGCCTTGGTATAATCATATTCAATTAAGGTTTCTTCCTCTATTTGATCTAAATAATTGTATTGTACAATGCGGCTTGGTTTACCAAAATAAAGGTACTCTTCTATGGAAGACGTATCTGGTACTAACGCACCATCTACAATACTTGGTTCATAGACATTTCCATGATGAAAATACTCCGTATAATTCTGCTCACCCGTTTCTAGTTCAGGTGACAATACCGTTGATTTAGCAAAACCTTTGCTGTATGATTTTTTATAACCACCTCTAAAGTTTGCAGGTAAAAAATAATCAAATGATTGATAAATAATTTGAGTGGTGTCATAGATATACTCCCAACGTTTAAGTGGTTGTCCAGGAATGATTTCCTCTAAATTATTATGTTCATCTAACTTGGTTAAGTATTTCACAGCAGGATGAACATCATAAGCATAACCTTGACCAAATATTGAGGAACCATAAGACGCACATTTTTGAAGCCCAGTATAGTGCCCTTCCTTTAGTGTACTTTTGCTATTTCTAGGATAATAATCGATTCGAGTTTCACCTCCTAATTGATCAATGTATTTGGTCATTACCTTAGTTCTTCTACCAGGGTGACCATCAACATCAAAAACTAATACAGCATCATCTTCATAGCCATACCACTCATATTCAAAATCTGTTTGTAATAAGCTCGTATCTCCATAAGTGTCAGCCACAGAAGGATTGTCATCCCAGCCTGCAACTGGTATTGATTTTACTTTATCCAATGTATATACATATTGCACATATGCTGTTGAATGGAATAAGGTGTCTGCCTGAGGAGGGTAACAAGGGAACTCCACTGTGTCCACATTGAGATGCCGATAGGGGTAATTTTCAATATACCCTTTTGACTCATATGAATATTCAAGATCATTTTGGGCAATAAGAATAATACCAGTCGTATCATCTAGCGGTGAAATCTCTCCATTTACACGAAATAGCTTTACTGAAGATAACATGTAAGGTGTTTTAGAATAACGCACTACTTCTACTTCATCCAGTCTTACATTTTCATTAAATTTTGTGGGTTCATTGTCCCAAAGGTGCGGCGCAATAGGAGATTCAATATTATACCAAAAATTATAAGCATCCGTATGTTGCGCATAATCTTCATCAATGCCCCCCATTTGATCGACATACAATGGTGCAGCCACTGACCAAGGCATCCCAATTCCAAAATTACTTGGAATATCTTCATAAGAAGCCGTGGCATAAACACTTTCCACCATATGAGAATAGGAATTATAAGCTGAGGGGTGTTTCGTGCCATCTTCGGTGGTCTCTATATCTGTAAAAATCGGCAATCCATGTTCTGTATCAGAATTCCCCGGTCCCACTTGGATATTCATTCCATCATAAGCATCTGGAATACTAGGCATAACAAAAAAGTTAGAAGTATTGACACTTGTTGCCTCAGATGGTAAATGCCATTTTACAGCTTGATTATGAGTTGAAAAAATTGGGGTACTTCTCGTTTTATTGTAATTTGTTGATTCATATACTTGTTCATTTCCACCAATGGCATTATTTAGACTAGCATATGAACTTCCAATAGACATTGGGTCATGAGCAATAGAATCACATGGCTCCGTTTTGTCAGCATAATACACAGATGGTAGTTCTAATCCTAAATCACCAGTCACTACCTTAATATCAATTGTCCCTGTGCCCATTGCAGCATTAGAGCCATTGCTATCTGTAATACGTGTTTTAATCTCATAAATATCACCTGGAACGAGTGTTGTTGGATCATCTAAAATTCGAGGAGATTCTAAAAACGCATGAGCAAATGAAATGTCATCATCCGCACCAACTTCAGATCGAATATAGCCTTCTGATGCTGTTCCGTTTCCACTAGTATAATAAGGGTTGTGATTATCGATATTTGGGTTACCACCTGTTAAAGCATAAGATGAATCACTTTTACCATGAAAATAGCGATTCCAACTCTCAAATTCATCTGTCGCTACACCATCACTAAAAACTGTAGTATACGCATAAAGCGAATCTAATCTATTTACACCTAAATCATTTGGATCAAGCATTCTTGCCCCAATCATTTCAGAGGTCTCATAACCTAAATCTAAAATCTCCATTGGTGAGTTTTGAACAAATGAAGTGACCTTAGTAAGAATGATATCAGAATAAGCCGTATAATCTAAGAAATCATAAGTATCTAAAGTCAGATCATCTCTTAGTTTATCCCCTATTTTAGCTGCAACTATGGGCTGCTGAAATTCTTTGAAATAATTAAACCCTCCAAATTTTTCATACTCAAACAAGATGCTTTGATTGGGGATGTTTCTATTACTCATTGACGAGCAATACCAAGAAGTATACGCTTCTTTGGGTTCTAATGTATTCAATACTCCAGCTTTGTGACCGCCATAACTATTATTCTCATTAACGTAATCCACATGATTATTTAGATTCTTATTTGTTCCATTATAATTAAGAATACGCGCATTATTAGGCGCTCTATAGGTTACTAAAGTTGTTGAAAATTGATAGAAATTTCCTATATCATCCAATACTGTCCAACGATCTCCATAAAAGCGTAATTCAATATATCGTTCAAATTTATTTAAAACAAACACCGCACATTTTGCATCATCTTCATCTATATATTTAAAAACAGCTCTACCACTTCCCACACTAGGAATACTAACTGTTGGTGAAAACCAAAACACATCTCCATTTAAATTGGCGGCTGGCACGCTCATTCCGTTTACATCAATTGAAGTAGTGTCGTAATAATTCTGCAAATCGGGCGTAATTTGGCTTTTTTTATAACACTCATAGGTCGCTAAAAACGAAAAATAAGCCGCATTTGAAGCAGTGATCATAGGCAAGCCTACATTCCACCCTTCTCCATAAGGGATACCAGAACATACCGAGGGTGTTTCTCCTGCGGAGTAACTTGGTGAATAATTTAAATTGACGCTATAGTTCAAACCACCAGGTGTAGAAACAGATCCCAAAGGATAGGAAGCGGAATAAGTTCCGTTAAATACATTTACATCTCCCGTAAAACCACCACCTGTTAATTGTGCGGGTTCCACATTTGATGGGGATGAATCTGAATTGTCACGGCTGCCTGTTACTTGGGCATGGATGTTCATTGCACCAAATGCAATTCCTATAACAATCAATTTTTTGATCATGATTTCTGTTTTTAGTTTTGGCAATTCTATTTTTTTCAAATTTGTTAATTCTATCTGGGTTAATGGTTTATAGAAATCCAGTTAACAAGATTTCTATAATATGGGAGGAAGTTTTGGGCTACAAATCAGTTTGGTTGACTTGTTAGTACAAAGCTATGGCATATCAAATAAATTTCATTCAGTGCTACCACGTAAACATTGATTTTTTATACAAAATCTATTGAAATGTATTTTTTTTTGATTGCAAATATTAGAGCAGGAATAATATTCTTTCCCTCCATTTTTTCAATAATTCGGCGTCGGTGTGTTTCAACTGTTCTATGGCTTAAACCAATCAGTTTTCCGATTTCAGAATTGGATTTTGCTCTTGCTACAAAATGTAAAATGCAAGTTTCTTTTAAAGTGAAAATCGGCGGCGAATCAAATAATGATTCAAAAGAATTTTTGTCTGACTTACCTTGCATTTGAATTCCTGCGTTTATTTTTTTGAATTTCTTCAATGAGTGATAAAGGATTAATTCTTTTTGTTAAAAGGTTGGGAACATTATGTTTTTGTGCAAAAAGATAATTCTCAAAATACCTTTCCTTAGATGAAAGAAAAAGAATTGGCAGCATTGGATTTTTGACCTTATTTTTCAACAGGTGTTCCAAATCTTTGTTTGATTCTGTATCCAATATTAACAAATTGTTTTGGAGACAAAGCAAATCTTATCAGCGACCATGCAGATATTAAAGTGCTTATGAAACACTACGTGGATGGCAAAAAAGTGATGAAACAAGCCAAGAGTTTTTCCGTGTTTTAACCCCAAAAAGTGACTCAATGTTTACTGTAGCGAAAAAGGCTTCCAAAATTTGGAAGCCTTTTTTCTTTAAAACCCTTACTGTCACTGTCGTGGGCTATACTGGATTCGAACCAGTGACCCCTGCCCTGTCAAGGCAGTGCTCTGAACCAACTGAGCTAATAACCCAAATAAAAAAGCTCTTAAACCTTAATTTTCAAGAACTTTGGTGGAGAATATCGGAATCGAACCGATCACCTCTTCACTGCCAGCGAAGCGCTCTAGCCAAATGAGCTAATCCCCCATGTGATCATTACAAAAATAAGAATAAATCTCAAGCACAAATTAAAACCAACTGAAATACTCAAACCCAGCGTAAAGGCCATCTTTTCGCTCTTCAATAGGATAGTTTTCAAGATGCATTCCCGCACCTCTTCCTGTTTCTAAATCAAAACCATAACGGTGCCATGGGCAAACTATTTTTCCATCTTCACAAATCGCATTATTTAACTTGGCGCCTTGGTGAGGGCACTTATTTTTGACTAAATAATATTTATTGCTGTGTTTTACTAATAATACCCCATATCCATCAACTACAAACGGGGTGCAACTGCGTTCATTCAACTCTTCTTGCAACGCTTGATAGGAATCTGCAAACTTCACCCATTTCATCTTCATTGAAAACATGTTTTGAAGTTAGTGAAAGAATTTAATTCTGAAATAAAAGTAATTTTTTGTCTAGCTCAAAAGTTTACATGTATGTGTGCTTTTTTTCTTTTAAACAGAAAAGACCCATTAAATCATAGACATGAAGTTAATGGGCCGTAATATTCTTGATAAACTGATCGATCCTATTCCTCTAAATCTTTCCAATAATTTAAATCATGTCTTGTTGTAGACATCATTGATAAAAACAAAGCTTTTTGCTCAGTTTCAAAATCAGAATCAGTGATAACCGCTTCCGCTTCAATTGAATATTCTTTAAACGAATCAAACGAAGTTGAAGCTTCGAAAGCAGTATAATATGCGCTTAAAATATCATATTCATCTGCAGTTAAAAGCTCTAATTCATAAAATGATTCAATCACCAGTACCATCTCTTTACCATCATGTTCGAGTGCTTGATTTAAATTTTCAACCAAATAAGCTTCCTCATACCCTTCTACTTCTTCCATACTAAAAACTTCATTTTCAACTAACCAATTACGAGCATACTCCAAATAATTAGCATTCTTTAATTCAGTTCCATCAAAATTTGCTTCATAATCAACCGTTAAACCATTTAAAAGTATATTCACATGCTCTTCTCCAACGTAATCGTACACATTATCAATATTGGCACCGCCACCACCACCAGGAGGGGCTGACAATGTACTACCAGCAGTCATAGACGCGCCAGCTCCACCAATGATCGCGCCAACTCCAGTTCCTAAACCAGGCACTGCAGAACCGATCAAAGCTCCACCTAATCCACCAGTTAAGTCAGCACCAACAACTTTCAACAATTTTTTCCACCAACCTGGTTTGCGGTCAAAATTATCTAACGATCTTAATTCAACTTCAACGAACTGATTAGATACTTCTTGAAATTTAGTTATTGTTTCAATTTTCGAATCAATTTGTGATTCAATTGGGTCATCTGCCTTTTCACAAGCGGTAAAAATGACACCACCTAGCAACATCATTGCTATTAAACTTTTCTTCTTCATTCCTTTTAAGTATTTATTTTGCCCTACTTTGTTATATTGGAGCGTTCAGGTCATTATCTTCTCCATTTTTTTAGTTCGATCGGTTAGTATAAATCTCCGTTGCCAAGAAAGAGACGGATTTAGACTTCTATACCAAAATTGTATTAAAAGGATAGCACAATAACATTATGACGGGTTAATTTAAATTTATACATCTTTCTTGTTTTGGGCAATAAAACTATAGACACAAAGATGACTTATTAATCTCATTTATAAATCCGTTTTTAGACGTGACATTAGAAAGTCAACCTAAGTGATAACACGGAAAAAAACTGTTAAACAACTCACAAACAAACATTTGAGAATCAGTGTATATACTTGAAAAAAGAATAACAACGCAATAGTGTAACCAAAAAATATAAATCGTTATACAACTGTGAGGAGTAGGGTTTGAGTTCGGAAGTCGGGTAAGCTATCATAGTTTACCCGGCTCCAAATTCTTAAAATCTCAAGCCAATATTTCAATTTTCTATCGCTCCAAACCCTTAGTTTCTTTCTAGTAAAGCCCTTCTTTTGCAATTTTCGATCGATAAATCCGTATATCTTTATACTTTCTATTGAAAATAGGTTTGGTTAAACACCTTTTAAACATATCACTTTTTCTTTTTTTTTGGTCCTCCCAATTTGCTATTGCACAGGATAAAATTGCGAAGACAATTTTTATCTCTTCTGACACTATTCAGTTTGATACTGTTTCTGTTTATCGCACAGGTTTTGAATTGCGCTTGGATGGTATATTATTGAAGCCTGAATCCTATTATCTTGATCCTATTCATTCTAAATTATTCTTATCCGATAACGTTAGTGGTAAATTTGAAATTCGATATGAGCGAACTCCTATCGACCTAAACTCTGACTTTAGTCACAAATCAAAAAATTTAATCGTTTCTGATACGGTTACAGAGTTTGATCCCTTTTTATATTCAGTTTCATCTGCCAATCCAAATGAAGATCTATTTGGGTCATCAAAATTGAATAAGCAAGGAAGCATTTCAAGAGGTGTGACAATTGGTAATGCTCAAAACCTTTCTTTACAATCAACCTTAAACCTACAATTAGACGGACAAATTGCGCCCAATTTATTTTTAAAAGGATCCATATCTGATGATAATGTCCCCTTTCAGCCTTCTGGAAACACGCAAAAATTGCAAGAGTTTGACCAGGTTTATCTAAAAGTATATAACGACAATTTTGCGCTAATTGGTGGAGATTTTTGGCTAAAAAAACCTACTGGATATTTTCTAAACTACAATAAACGAACACAAGGTGTATCCCTAGAAGGTTATCATGACATGGATTTATTAGGACTTCCTGGTCAAGCCAAACATAAATTAAGCGGAGCATTTTCCAAAGGTAAATTTGCTCGAAACATTATACAGGGTGTTGAAGGAAATCAGGGCCCTTATCGATTACGTGGCGCCGAAAATGAAACGTTTATTGTGATTCTTGCTGGGACAGAAAAAGTGTACTTAGACGGCAAATTGATGACCCGCGGACAGGAGTTTGATTATATCATTGATTACAACACAAGTGAGGTCACTTTTACTGCCAATAACCTCATTACAAAAGATGTAAGAATGGTCATTGAATTTCAATATTCTGACTTAAATTATGCGCGTTCATTATTGGCATATAATGCCGAGTTTGAAGGAGAAAAGTACCATTCTTGGATCAATGTTTATTCTGAGCAAGATGCCAAAAACCAAACTATTCAACAAAACCTCACTGATGATAAAAAACTCATTCTAAGTCAAGCCGGAGACAGTTTATTAAATGCTTTCTCCAATAGTATTGATAGTGTTGGTTATTTTGAAAACAGAGTCCTTTATAAAATGGTGGATTCCTTAGGATATGATTCTGTATTAGTCTTTACGGTTCATCCAGACTCGGCTTATTATCAAGCCTTTTTTTCGCAGGTTGAGACAGGGCAAGGTGATTATGTTTTTGATCGGTTTACTGCTAGTGGGCGAGTTTATAAATGGGTGGCGCCAATTGATGGTGTTTCTCAGGGTAATTATGCGCCCGTCCAACTACTTGTTGCTCCTCAAAAAAAGCAAATGTTTACATTTGGTACAGAATATAAGTTCACTGATAATATCAAATCTTCGGTTGAACTAGCGTTGTCCAATCAAGATCAAAACACTTTTTCTCCCCTCCATGCTGATGACAACCAAGGCATGGCTGTAAAGTGGCGCTGGAACTCAACCCATCAACTTCGAGATTCTGCAAAATGGAAATTAAACACCTTGGCTAATTTTGAATATAATCATCAAAACTTTAGGCAAATTCAGTGGTTTAGAAGTGTAGAGTTTGATCGTGATTGGAATGTTCGAAATCAACGATACTCGGGTGATCAATATTTGTCCAATGCGGCACTTCAATTAATTGGCAAAAATGTAGGTTCGTTTGGTTATAATTTTGAAAACTTCATTTGGGGTGATGATTATTTTGGCGTTAGAAATAATGCAAATGCAACCATTCAAAAAAACGGATGGCGCCTTGCAGCAAAAGGGAGCTTATTACTTTCTAACGGACAAGAAGAGACCAATTTCTTACGTCACCAAATTGATGCTTCAAAAACCTTTAAATATATCAAAGTCGGTTTTATTGACATTCAAGAAACGAACAAAAAACAGTTTGCAGACAGTCCAGTTCTTGAAATGACATCTTACCGTTTTTATGATTGGAAAACATATATTTCCACTTCTGATTCCACCAAAAATCAATTGGAAATTTACTACCGCGAAAGGTACGATTGGTTTAGTGACTCCACGGCTTTAAATTTATCTGCAAAAGCACAAAATGTTGGTTTAGAAACTGGGCTGATAAAAAACCCAAACAATGTTTTACGACTTAATGTTAATTATCGCCGCCTAAATGTATTAGACAGTACTCTTTTTCTTTCAAAGCCTGAAAACACCATTTTGAATCGATTAGAGCATGTAATGCGTTTATGGAAAGGCGCCATTTCATCAAGTAGTTTTTATGAATTGGGATCTGGACTAGAATTGAAACGTGAATTTGTTTTTATTGAAGTAAACTCAGGACAAGGAAGCCACACCTGGATTGATTATAATAATGATGGCGTAAAAGATTTGGGCGAATTTGAAATAGCGGTTTTTGCAGATCAAGGAAATTATATTCGTGTTTTTGTACCAACAAACACTTATGTTCGTGCTTATACAAATCAATTTACAACTAGCCTAACCTTATCTCCTGTTCGCGTTTGGAGATCAAAAAAAGGGCTTAAAAAAGTAATTTCAAGATTCAGTAATCAAACGGTCTACAAAATCAATCGTAAAACAAGTTATGAGGATAAATTACAATTGCTCAACCCCTTTGTTTACAATATTTCAGATACCAGTTTAGTTTCTATTAGTTCATCCTTTAGAAATACAATTTATTTCAATAAAACCAATGCTGTTTTTGGGTTGAATTACACTTATCAAGAAAACGGTTCAAAAGTTTTATTAACGAATGGATTTGACACGCGACTAAACACATTTCATGACCTGCAATTAAGATGGAATTTGAACAAATATTTTAACGTACGAATAAGCACCATATTAGGCCGCAAAAAAAACGCTAGCGATTATGCGTTAGGAAGAAATTATTTCATTGATTATTTTGAAACAACTCCCGTCTTTTCTTACCAACCAAATAGCGCATTCCGCATTGCTTTAAATGCAAAATACAGTCAAAAAGAAAACAATTCTGAATTAGCTGAAAA
Organism: uncultured Crocinitomix sp.; assembly: GCA_937139035.1. Taxonomy (GTDB): domain Bacteria; phylum Bacteroidota; class Bacteroidia; order Flavobacteriales_D; family Crocinitomicaceae; genus Crocinitomix. The sequence continues at coordinate 10,354 of CAKZPK010000292.1, forward strand.
AGCTACAATTCGTGATGTTGGATTTGACTTACGCTACAATCAAGTAAAAAAAGGAAGCTTTGCGGGACGTTTCAACTTTATTAATATCGACTATAATGCTGCATTAAACTCATCCATTGCATTTGAAATGCTGGAAGGCTTAAAAACAGGCAACAACTTTACTTGGGGATTAACTTACCAAAGAAAAGTGGCTAAAAATTTACAGATTAACTTCAACTATAACGGGCGCAAATCGGAGGATAGCAAGACAATTCATTCGGGCGGCATGGAACTGAGGGCATTCTTTTAAGGGACCTAATTTTTTGAAATAATCTTGAGATGAAAGCGTCTATTTTTTTGATGTAATGTTTCACCCTCTTTTTTTGATAAACTCATAATATATTCGCAAGTCAGCAGTTTTCCATAGTCTTTCTGTGTCTGTTTTTAATTTATGTCACCTCAAAAAGTGTTATAAATTAAGTAAATTCGTGCTGAATTACGAAAATTGTCCATGGAAGAGCGTAAAATGAAATTTGGAACAAAAGCAATTCATGCTGGCGTTCACCCTGATGAGGCAACAGGAGCCATTATGACTCCAATTTATCAAACAAGTACCTATGTCCAACCTGAGGTTGGTGTTAATAAAGGGTACGAATATTCTCGCACGCAAAACCCCACAAGACACGCCCTAGAAAAAAATATAGCAGCAATTGAAAACGGTAATTTCGGAGCTTGCTTCGGGTCTGGTTTAGCCGCTATTGATTGCATATTAAAGATGCTTAACCCTGGTGACGAGGTAGTTTCTACAAATGATTTATACGGTGGAACTTATCGTATTTTTCGTACAATTTTTGAAAAATACGGCATTAAATTTCATTTTGTCGGTATGGAAAATGCCGATAAAATTGGAGATTACTGTAATGAAAATACGCAACTAATTTGGGTAGAAACTCCAACCAACCGATTAATGAATATTATTGATATTGTTGCAGCAGCAAAAGTTGCAAAACAATACAAGGCATGGTTGGCTGTTGACAATACATTTGCAACACCCTATTTACAAAACCCATTAGATCTAGGTGCAGATATCGTCATGCATTCTGTTACAAAATATTTAGGTGGGCATTCTGATGTAGTTATGGGGGCTTTGGTTTGCAATGATGAAAGTATTGCGAAAGAAATTTACCGAATTCAAAATTCAAGTGGTGCCGTAACTGCACCAATGGATTCATTTTTGGTATTAAGAGGTATTAAAACCTTGCATATTCGGATGCAAAGACATAGTGAAAATGGAGAAAAAATCGCCAAATATTTAGCCAATCATCCACGAATCGATAAAGTTTATTGGCCAGGGTTTGAATCTCACCCAAATCACGAAATTGCAAAGTCGCAAATGCGAGGATTTGGAGGTATGCTTTCTTTTACCTTTATTGGGAACAAAATGGAGGATGCCTTAAACATGCTAAAAAAAGTAGAGGTATTTGCATTGGCAGAATCTTTGGGAGGAGTTGAATCGTTAATAGGTCATCCTGTAAAAATGACACACGCAGCAATACCAAAAGAAGAACGCGAAAAGTCAGGCATAGTAGACTCATTGATTCGCCTTAGTGTAGGAATTGAGGATGTAGATGATTTAATTGCAGATTTAGAACAAGCTTTAAAATAAAAAATATGAATATAGAAGAAATAAACCCAAATGACGTATTGGCTGCTGTTAAAGGCGGTTCATTATTTGTTGATGTTAGAGAACCTTATGAAATAGATGAGGTTTCTTATGATATTCAAAAGCAACTACAAATTCCTTTAGGACACATTCAAACAAGAATGGCCGAAATTCCTAAAGACGCTAGTGTAATTGTTGGTTGTAGAAGTGGTGCAAGAAGCATGCAAGCTTGTCAATTTTTAGCAATGAATGGATACACCAACGTTAAAAATTTGCAAGGCGGTATAATGGGTTGGATTGACAATGGCTGCCCAACAAAATAAAATTGCATATATCACAGGCTGCTCCAGAGGAATTGGAGCAGCTCTGGTTGATTTACTATTAGATCTGGATTACCAAATTATTGGTATTGCTAGATCTAATGTTGCTGAACGCCCAAATTTTAAATTTATTAAAATTGACTTAAATGATTTGGAGGCCGTGCAACAATTCAACTTCTCGCAAGATGCTAGCGAAGTTTTATTAATCAACAACGCTGGAATCATTGGCGAAATTTCACCCGTTGGTCAGGTCTCAGACCAATCTATCCAACAGGTTATTAATGTGAATACCATTGCTCCGCAAATTTTAATGAATAAGTTCATTAAAACCTTTTCGAAGAAAGCAAAAAAAGGTCACATTATTAATATAAGTTCAGGAGCAGGAAAACATCCAATTGACGCTTGGGCATCTTATTGTGCATCAAAAGCAGCGTTAGATTTATTTAGCCAAACCACTGCAGAAGAGTTAAAAGCGCGTGAAATTCTTAATTGGCATATCCATGCCATTGCGCCTGGGGTTGTTGACACGCAAATGCAATCTGATATTCGGAAAGCAAATCCTGAAAATTTTAAATTGCATGAACGTTTTGTAGGATTGAAAAACGACAATGAATTGTCCGATCCTAAAAATGTCGCGAATCAAATTAATAAGGTAATTCAACAACCTTCTGATTATCCTGAAACAGTGATTTCTGTAAGGGACTTTTAATTATCTCGTCTTTCAATTAGGCAATTTACATTCTTGTTATCCCACAGAATAAACAAAAGCCTCAGTTTAATTGTTATAACATACAGTACTTATACAAAATCCGTATCTTGTAACGCGATTCAAAACGCACTTAAAAAACAAACATGAAAAAAATTACGCTAGTACTTACATTGGCTTTGGCAAGCGCTGCATCATTCTCTCAGGTGCACCAGCACATACACAAAAACGATTCTGAACCTAACCTTTGCGGTGAAACAGTAGAAACAAATCGGCTTATGGCTGATTATCCTGAATATGCAGCAATGCAAGAAGAAGAGGATGAGACTTTTCAAGCTGCTTATGAACATTACCTTGAATCTTGGAGTCCTGACGACAGATCTCTTTATGTAATCCCAGTGGTTGTTCACATTGTTCACCTAGGTGGGGCAGAGAATATTTCTGATGAGCAAGTATTTAGTGGAATTGAACAAATGAATTTAGATTTTAATATGGAAAACCCTGATGTTGGGTCAACCATTCCTGAATTTGCCGACATAGTTGGTAATTGCGATATAGAGTTTAGATTAGCGACCAAAGATCCTTCTGGAGATTGTCATTCTGGAATTACTAGAACTTATTCTGAAACAACTTATGATGTTGGAAATTCAGGCCCTAGTAATCACCCAATTGTTGATGCAGTTGAAGAAGAGCATGGTACATGGCCTCAAAATAAATACATGAACATTTTTGTTTGTGCAGATCCTAACGGAAATGGTGGATATACTTTTAGACCTACAAACTGGTTTCCAGCAAGTAGAATGTATGGATCGATATTCTTACGATCTGATTATATGGGAATTATTGGAACATCAAACACGGGACGTAGACATACATTAAGTCATGAAGCTGGGCACTGGTTAAACTTATCTCACCCTTGGGGTAATAATAACAACCCCGGAAACCCTGCAAGTTGTGGAATTGATGATGGAGTTGCAGATACACCTAACACAATTGGATGGGATAACTGCTCAGATGTATACGGAGAAACATGTAGTAGCTTAGACAATGTTCAAAACATTATGGATTATTCATATTGCTCAACTATGTTCTCAGAAGGACAAGCCGCACGTGTTCAAACGGCACTATTAGGAGCTACGGGTCAACGTTATAAACTTTCTACACCTACTAATTTAGCAAGCACAGGAACTGATGGTCCTGGAGATGTATGTGAAGCAATTTTCTCATCTGATTTAAGATCCATTTGTGCTGGATCAACAGTTACATTTACGGATAACTCATACCACTCTGTAACAAGTCGCACATGGAATTTTGAAGGTGGTTCACCTGCAACTTCTACTTCTGAAAATCCTTCGATTACTTATGACACACCTGGTGTTTATGAAGTTTCCTTAGAAGTTTCTGGCGGTGGTGGTTCCGAATCAACGTCTGATGAAAATTATATTGTTGTATTACCAAATCCTGGCACTACTATTCCTTATAGCGAAGGTTTTGAAACACTAAGTGATTTACCTGATTATAGTCGCTTCATTGTTGAAAACGAGGTAGAAGATGTAACATGGGAATTAACAACATCTGCAGCAAGTACAGGTTCTAAATCAGCCTTCTTAGGAAATTATGGCGTCTCAAACGGATCGAAAGATGCACTTACTTCTGGAACTATTGATTTAAGTGGAGTTGATGAAGATGACGACATAGTATTTAACTTTAAGTATGCGTACAAACGCAAAAGCTCAGAAAATGATGAATGGATTAGATTTTATATCTCTGATGATTGCGGTGAAACATGGGCATTGCGTAAAAACATTCACGGAGATGATTTAGGACCTACCGTTTCTGGATCAGAATTCACAGCTGAAGCTGGAGATTGGAAACAAGTAAACATCACAAATATTTTCCCTGATTATTATGTGAGTACTTTTAGATATAAAATTGAATTTGAAAATGATAACGGAAATAACATTTTCATTGATGATATCAATTTATATCCTGCTTCAATGGCAAGTTTAATGGATGAAAGCAATGACTTTGGTGTTAAAGTTTATCCAAATCCTTTAGAAGGGCAAGCAACGCTAGAATTAATAGCAAAAGCAGGTCAAGATTATAATGTTACTTTACACAATGCTCTAGGTGAAACTATTGCAGTTGTTCATAACGGTGCCTTAGTTGATGGAAAAAATCAAATACAATGGGCTACCGATAATTTAGCAAAAGGCATTTATATTTTGCGCATTGAATCTGATGGCCAGATTCAAACCATTAAATTAGTGAAAGACTAAACTCTTTACAGTTCAACTAAATAATACCATGAAAAATTTCATTCTTACTAGTCTCTTTTGTTTTGCAGTGGGTGCATTAAACGCGCAAGTGGCACCTTGGTGTGGAACCGATCAATATAACGAATCTATTTTTGCAGCAAATCCAGATTTACGTTTGCAAATGCATGAACACTTAATGCGTGTTAACGGTGGTGCATATGCTAGTGAAGAAAGAGATGAAGAATGTATAATTCCAGTAGTTGTGCACGTTTTGCATGACAATGGCGAAGGTAATGTTAGTTACGAGCAAATTTTGAGTGGTATCGAAATGTTGAATGAAGATTTTAACCGTGCAAACGAAGATGCTGAAGATACACGTGACACTGATGGAGCTCCTTTTTTAGATATTGCATCCAATATGGGTGTTCGTTTTGAGATGGCGAAAATTGATCCAGATGGAAATTGCACAAATGGTGTGCAGCGTCGTTATGCAGGTTCAAGAAGTTATAATGCAAGCAATAATATGAAACATTACAGTTCAGGCGGATTAGATGCTTGGAACCGTAATTTCTATTTTAACATCTGGCTTGTAAACTCTATTGAATCTGACGGTGCAGGAACCATTTTAGGTTATGCAGAGTTTCCGTATGGAGGCGGAAGTAGTAATTATGGTGTAATTATTAGAAATGATGCCTACGGAACAGTTGGTACAGCAAGCGGTGACAGAACACTATCGCATGAAGTAGGACATTGTCTTGGTTTATTGCATACGTTCCAAGGTGGATGCCATGGCTCTGCATGTGATGATAACGGAGATTATTGTTGCGACACTCCTCCAGTAAGTGAGGCGCAATGGTCATGCAGCACTACCCAAAACACTTGTGACGATATTCCTTCAGGAGATTTATATGGATTTGATGCATTGGATCAGTTTGAAAATTTCATGAGCTATAGCCCTTGTCAAAACATGTTCTCAGAAGACCAAAAAACAATTGTTTTAGGAAACTTGGCAGGAATCGGATTTTTAGAAAGCTTAGTAGACCCAGATCACCATGACGAAACTGGTGTAGGATTACCTGCAGTTCTTTGCAAGGCTCAATTCATGTCAGAAAAACCAGAAATTTGCGCAGGGTCTACCATCCAATATTTTGATGATTCTTATGCAAATGTTACAGAGTGGAACTGGACATTTGAAGGTGGAACGCCGGCAACATCAACTGAAGAAAATCCAGTTGTGTCTTATGCAACTGCAGGACATTATAAAGTTGAACTAGAAGTTTCTGATGGAGCTAGCACAGTTTCCACTACTCAAGAACAATATGCACTCATTTTGCCAACCCCAGGTAATTCATTGCCTTACTCAGAAAGTTTTGAAACAATAGGAATGATTCCTGATAACATTACGATTTTAACTTTAGATGAAGATGGAGAAGATGAATGGGTAGTTACCGACGAAGTAGGATATACAGGAACACATTGCGCATATCTTTCTAACAGAGGAAATGACAACAGAACAAAAGATGAGATCATTTCCAGCACATTTGATTTAAGTGGAATTGATCCAGATGACGATATTATTTTCAACTTTAAATATGCCTATGTACGCAGACATAGTGGAGATGATGAGTGGTTGCGTTTTTACATCTCCAATAATTGCGGTGAAACATGGACATTAAGAAAAAATATTCATGGAGACGATTTGGGTGAAGAAGTTCAAAGCAGCTCTTATACACCAGAATCAAAAGACGAATGGTACCAAGTAAATATCACTAATATTAATCCTGATTATTATACAGACGGTTTCCGCTTTAAAATTCAGTTTGAAAATGATAATGGTAATAATATTTATATAGATGACATCAATATATCCACCAGCGCAATGGTTGGTCTTGATGAAAATGAAATAAATGCTTTAAACCTCAGTGTTTATCCAAATCCTGCCAATGATTATTTAACCATTTCAATGAATTTAGCTTCACAATCAGAAGTTAATGTAACATTACTAAACGCTCTTGGACAACAAGTAGGATCAGTTTTTAATGGTGAATTAGCAATGGGTAACAACGAATTTTCTTACGATCTTTCTAATTTGCCAAAAGGAGTTTATTTTATTAGATCTGTAAATGCTCAAGGAGTTACAGAAACAATTCGTTTTGTGAAAGAATAAATCACTTTATTCTCAATAACCTCATCTCGAAAATTTAAGTTTTTAAAAATTCATTTGCTTATTAAAGTGAATGAATTTTTGTTTTAAATCGACCTTATTACTCTATAAAGTCGACCGCTCATTAACACCCTAAAATTGGGCAATTCCCCACCTGTTTCAAACAAAAAATTACCAGTTATGAATTGCACAATACCAGTTATGAAATAAGAATAAAATTCTATTCGATATATCCTTTTATTGAAGATTCAATTAGAAAAGTAAACCTAAAACGAATCAATATGAAGTGGGTCTTATTATTATTTATAGCTTCTGCAAATTGCAGTTTTTCTTATGCAGTTAAAAACGAATCATTGTTGGTTGTTCCGCCACCAGTTACAGTCTTGCGTGTAAATACAGAGGCCATTATAGATGGAGGAGAATATATAGTTGATGTGAAAGAAACAACAACCTCTTATGCATCAGGCGGAATTGAAGCAATTGAAATTGTAGGATTAGAAGAAGCAGATGAAATTGTGATTACAATTCCAGGTGGTGAAGAAGGAGATCCACTGAAAGTAGTCTTTAATATCATTGAAGGTGAGATTACAAATTTACATGGACGCTTAGATTATGAAGACGGAACACATGACGTGTCATTTGACAAGGAACAATATTTTACTTACGAAGAAACCACTCTAACAATTCATGCCACTGACCAAAGTTCCGAAGTACCAATAGAAAGTAAGATATACCTCACCTTAGAAAATGGCTTGGCCTTTACACCTAATGGTGATGAAGCCTATGATGAGATATCCTTATACATGGATGGCGAATTCGAAGTGACAAATATCGAATTTTCGAAATTGGATGGAACGGTGGTCTACACCACTGAAGATAAGAATTTCATTTGGAATGGAAGGATCGAGGGAATCCTGATAGATGAAGGAACATACAATTATGCCATTACCATTGGCGACGAAATAATACAAGGTCAATTTTTAGTCCAATATTAAAATTAATAACCCATTCGTCAGCAATAGCCTGGCGGATCAAATAAAAATCTAATGAAAATTACACTTCAAAATGTTTTGACGGGTGTCCTATTGGTGGGCATGACATTCCTCTTTTACCTTCAATTTGCGGAAAAAGAAAATTTAAAAACTGGCTTTGTTCGGTCGCAAGAATTGGTTTACCAATTTGACGGAATGATTGATGCCATGGAAAAATTTGAGCAAGAGCAAAATGAATGGACTCAGAATATTGAAACCTTAAAAAATGATTATCAAACTTCGGTAGACAACTATAATAATTCGCGCCCTAATTTATCAGAAGAAGAAATGATGCAACAAGAAAATTTATTGCAACACCAGTATAATAATGTGGCAAAATATGCGCAAGAAATGGAAATCACTTTGATAGAGCGTGAAACAGAAATTTTGGAAGGTGTATTAAATCAAGTGAACGCCTTTTCGGAAAGTTTTGCAACTGAAAATGAATTGGATTTATTGATTACCACTGCAGAATCAGGGACAATTTTATATGGAGATCCGGGATTAGATTATACAGACGAATTATTAGAATCTATTAACAATCAATACAACGGAATAGAATGAAATTAGCCACACTTTTTCTCATATTAATTATAGGTTTTGCTTGCCAAAAAGAGGCAGAAACACTGATGGATTCATCTGAAACAACAAAGGAAGAGATTAGTACAAAATCTGACGATCCCTACTATAAAACTAAAACGGTAAATGGCTTCAATATTGCCGTAACATATATCCCAAACATAGAAAATAATGCCGCGTCCAATTCAAATCACGAGCCAGACCAAAGCGTTCATTTCACAATGGAAATTGAGGCAGATGGTAAACGGAAGAAAGGCAATTTTTTATACAACAATGTTTCTGCCGTTGGAGACTTTAAGGACAATGTTAATTATTTCAATTTTTCCATAATTGAAGATATACGTGTGGCGGTTAATGATACCCCCTACAATGTGGTATTAAGCAATATGGAAAACACTTACACCTTAAGTGATAACCGTAAAATACATTTTGTTGCAGTACCACCAACAGAAGGATTTGAAGCGCAAAACATTCAACAAATCAGCTTTATATATGATGATGTCACGCTAGGAATTGGCAGGACAAAATTCACTTTCAATGCTGAAAATTTTAAACCAATTCCGAACAAAATATAGAATTGATTATGTCAAGATTAGAACGAAAAAATTCATTTTTAAAGAAGATGGCCATTTTTATGGTCTTCAATATGGTGTTTGAAATTGTTGCACCTACAGCTGCAATGGCACTAACATCAGGGCCAAGCTCCCCTGAATTTGGAAGTTTTGAACCAGTCGCCACCAATAATATGGTAGACCCATTTAGCGGTGATTTCACCTACAATTTACCCGTTTTAATGGTTCCCGGAACCAATGGCGGCGGTTATCCAATTTCATTGTCCTACCATAGCGGAGCAACTGGAGAGCAAGAAGCCTCATGGGTGGGTCATGGTTGGACTCTGAACCCTGGAGCAATCAATAGAGGTAAGCAAGGCTTTCCTGATGATTGGAACGGAGAAGAGATTATTAATCATAATAAATCGATACCTAGTGTCACGGTAACTGCAGGAGCAAATGCTAATTTAGAAACATTCAGTATCTCAGTTCCAGGAAGTGTAAATGGTTCAATTTCATATAATAATTATAAAGGATTTGGATATAGCACAGGCGCTGGATTATCCTTGGCCAAAGGTTTTATTTCATTAGGATTTAACATAACAGATGGACAAAAAGCGTTCTCACTTCGAGTTAACCCTTGGTCATTAATAAATAGACAGAAAGAAGATACTGAAGCAAAGCAAGCGGAATATAAGAATACAGAGAAAGCTTACGAAGCTGCAGAATGTGGTGACGAGGATGCATTAAAGGCAAAACTAAAAAGTCTTTCAAAAGAATTAAAGGGGGCATCTGGCGTAGGCGGAATTTATGGTGTGACATCACTTTCTGGTGGTCAAAAACCAAATCAAATCAATGATTATGCTGGAGGTGCATTTAATTTTTCTATTGGATTTTTAACATCTCCTTCACCATTAGAAGCGGGGCCAGAATATGGTTTTACCGGTTCCGTAGCAATTCAAAACAACATACCAATGACCGAGAATTTTGCTTATGGGAATTATTATAATTCAAATGCCTATGCTGATGACAACAACTTAATGGATTACTATACTGAAAAGGAACACAATTATGAAAACAACGATATTTTTCTTGGAATACCACATACTTTAACAGATCAGTATATGGTCACTGGAGAAGGAATCGGTGGCGCCTTTCGTCTTCATCAAAAAACAGTAGGACAGTTACGACCCAACAAAATAAACAGCGAAGTTGTAATAGGCAATTTAGGCTTTGAAATCTCAACAACTCAGAATATTGAAATGGGTGTTGACGTTGGAGTCGGTTATCACAACTATAGACAAGAAGGCTGGGAATTGTATGATGGAATCGAAGAATATTCGAGCGAAGCGGCTAGTGTATTTCGTTTTAATAATGACTTAGGAGGAAGTGTGGAATTTGATAATGATGAGTCAGCTGAATCAGCTTTGCTACATAAGAATAATGGTGTACCAGGATTCAAAAAGTATACGGCAAATACGAACTATATGGATCAAAATGTCAATTCTAATATCTCAACTGATGATTATGGAATAGGCGCGTCTTCATACATTGGACATAATTCTTTTTCTCAAAAGAGTGTAACATCCGGAACAGTTCATTACAATGCTTACGAGAAAAGTGAAGAGATTGAGGAATTTGTCTCTTATGGTGACCTCTCCATATCTGATCAAATAGCTGAACTAAGCGTTAAAAATAAGGCGGGTGAATCTTATAATTATGGCCTTCCAGTATTCGCTAGAGATGAAAAAGAAATTTCTATTGGTTTGACAGGAATCAATCCACAACCATGGGTTCAAAATGGATATTTAGTGTATACAGATGCAGATGTTTCTACTGTAAGTAACCGAAATAATTTCAAAATTATTCAAGGACAAGAGCGCAAAGCACCATACGTAAGCTCTTATTTATTGACTTCAATTTATGAACCAAATTATATTGACAGGACAAATAACGGACCTACTGAGGATGATTTTGGTGGTTATACAAAATTCAATTATAAACAAATTTGGGGAAGCTTAGCTGGAGATGATAAGGGTGACTTAAATAATAGCGAAACTAACTGGTACCATTGGCGTTACCCATATACTGGATTATATTATAATCGAGGTAGAATGTCTGATAAAAAAGACGATATGGGGAGTTATTCTTCTGGAGAAAAAGAAGTTTATTACCTAGAAGAAATTGAAACCAAAACACATATTGCTATTTTTCATACTTCAGATAGAAAGGATGGCTACTCTGCAAGTACGAATGTAACTGCTGCTTCAGCGACTGAAGTAGCTAAGGGTAATAAAAAACTTCAAAAATTAGATAAAATTGAACTTTTTGTAAAAGATGATGCTTGGGATGCTTATATCGCAAGTGGAATAGGTGCACCTGCTCCAGATCCAACCTTAAAGCCTGCTCCTCTGAAAACGGTAAATTTTGACTATGATTATTTAAACGTACCTGGTCTTCCAAATTCGGAAACTGGAGAGGGAAAATTGACCTTGACTCGTGTTTGGTTTGATTATAATGGTATTTATAAAGCGCAAATTAGTCCTTATGAATTTGAATACAATTACCCAGAATATGCTAATTACCCTACGAAATATAAAACAGGAGCTGATGATGTTACCGCTGGATATATCAATTTTAATGGAGCAGCAAGCGAGATAGAAAACCCAGCTTATAACTCTCAGCAATTAAACGCTTGGGGGTATAATCAAGGGGCAGCTGTTGGACAAGATGCACATGATAAAATGAGGGCTTGGCTGGATCAGAGATTAGTCAACGGTGAGGATATTGCAGGTAATCCTGCTGATCCAATTTATGATCCTGCTGCCTGGAATTTAAAAACGATTAAACTACCATCTGGAGGAGAAATTCATGTACAATATGAGCAAGATGATTATCAATTTGTTCAGGATAAGGTCGCGCATGTAATGGTTCCATTAACGGCCGATTCTTATGACACAAATTCACCACGTTATTATTTAGATGCTGAAGCCATAGGTGTGACAACAGCAGAAGAAAAGGATGCCTTGGTAGATGCGATTAATAAAATGTACGGAATAGAAGCAAATAAAATCTACTTTAAAATGCTCTATTCAATGGCACCGCCAAATACCGATCCGCAAATAGCCGATTGTGATGTTGAATATATTAAAGGTTATGTTAATGTAGAAATGGCCGGATTAGAGCCAGAACCAGGAGGCACAGGTAAAGTATATATTGACTTAGTAGCTGGACAACCAGACCGATTTGATTTACCAAAAAAAGTATGTCAAGAATATGAAAAAGCTTTTTTAAGTGGTAAATCTTTAAGCACAGATTGTGGAATAAACGGGGATTTAAATTTTGATGATAGTGATGAAGAAGAAATTGTAACACAATTTGTAGATATGTTGGCTGATTTACCAACTCCTGGAGCTTCTATAGGTTGTCTTAATGTAAGTTGGGAAAATTCTTATTTCCGTGTGCCTTGTATTAAGCCAAAAAAAGGTGGAGGGTTACGCGTTAAGCGATTAATGATGTATACACCGGCTTTGCATTCTGGAGAAGAATCTGAACTTTACGGCACAGAATATGTCTATAAATTCCGCGACGCAGATGGTAAAATTAAATCGAGTGGTGTCGCTACCAACGAACCCTCTGCCATGCGAGAAGAAAATATTTTGGTAGATAATATTGACCGTTTGCCTAAAAATGATTGGGACAAATTAAAAGATATTATAACCGCTGGAAAAGAAAAAGAGAAGTTTGAAGGACCTATAGGCGAATCTTTATATGGTAACGCTTCTGTTGGCTACTCACAAGTAATTACAAAGAATATCCACTCGGGTAAAACAAATACGGGCTATCAAATTAGCCAATTTCATACCTGCAAAGATTTTCCAATGATCTCAGATTTTACTGATTTAGCTGGGAATACTAAAAATGATTATTTGCCAATTCCTGCACTTTGGGTGAATCAAGTCACAAATAATGTCTGGGCCGCACAAGGATATCATTTCCAGGTTAATAATATGCACGGACAAATGAAACGCACTGCTACCTACACGGGTAATTATGCAAATGCTGTTGATCCATTCAATGGCAATCTAGTTAGCGCAACTGAATATGACTACTTTAAAGTAGGGGAGGAAATTCCAGTTATGAATTCATTGGAAGAAATTGTGAATTTACCTTTAGGAAAGGAAAGTGAAATGTATATGGAATCACGTTCAGTGAAGGACCATATGCATGATGTTAGTGCTGAATTTGACGCTGGAGTAGGGATTTTTGGAAATATTCCAATTCCAATGGGAAGCTTATTCCCATCATACACGCACGTGGAAACTGAGTTACACACCCATGTTACCAATAAAATTACGCGTTATCCCGCAGTTGTCCGCTCTGTTAGAAATTATACAGATGGAATCTGGTCGAAATCTGAAAACCTGGCCTTTAATTCACAAACCGGCGATCCTGTAATTACAAGAACCTATGATGATTTTAATGAATCAAATGAAGCTAACCAATTTGAGATCAATAGTACAGATCATCATGGATGGTTCACTTCTTATACCATTCCAGCTCATCAAGAATACGCCAATATGGGGCAAGTGGCATTGAATGAAGGAAAAATCTACGGAAACGTAGGAGGTGGATTAGGTTATATGATTGATAAATTTGTTGAACCTCTTGATAATAGTGTTACGTTAAGTTTTTATAGCGCAGCTGGGCCGATTGATGTCTGTGATGCAACAAAACAATTAACTGCTGGAGATCTAATTCAACTTATAGGAACAAATGAGTTGTATCATATTGCCGCAATTAATGGAACGGATATTGATTTGGTCTCTACTTATTATAATACAATAACTCCAACGAGTGCGACTAACATTCAATTTAAAGTTATTCGAAGTGGAAAAACAAATCAAGCATCAGCTAATGTTGGTTCATTTATCACGTATGGTAAATCAACAGCACTAAATGCAACCTTACCTGATATTGTGACACTTCCGTTAAGTGACCCTGCTCACCCTAGTAACGGGGCATATCTAGATAGATTGGCATTGGTGGCTTCGTTGAACGGTGTTTTAGGAGCAGGCGGTATTGTTAACATTCCAGCTGGTGTAATTTTAGACCCAGCTAATCCAGGAGCATGCACAGCTGAGGATGCTACTTTCGAAGTCGTTCTTCAGGGGGATGGAAATTATTCAATGACTCTTACAACTACCAGCGGAATTATAACAGAAACCTTTAACAGTCTTGAACAAGGGACTATAACTAAAACAGGATCAGATTTGAATGCTGTCCGCACAGCAAATACGGGGAATTCAATCATAACAATTTCCGCAAAATGTGGTGTTTCGACTCCCTCGCCAAATTATACACTGGATCGTGGATTTATGACTTATGATGTTTCAAGTTTACCATTTGGCGCAATAGTGCAGGACGTAACATTTGGCACCAATGCAAGTTTAATAGGGTCACCTTTCAATATTGATGTATTCCTGTCAAATTATGTTGGCCCTGTAGATGTCTCAGAATATGACGCATTTATTGGTAGTACCATAGCAACCTTTACTGCTAATGCTGGAACCAATTCCGTTGCACTTCCAAATACTGTTATTGATGGTTCTGGTGAGGTTAAACTATGCTTAAGAGATAGACTTTACGACGTTAATGGAATAGGTTCCCCAGAGGCAAGTAATTCTTTCTATTTTGCTTATGACTCTCCACATTATCTAACGGTTGATTACGAAATTTCAAATGACTGTGGATTAGAAATTCAAAACGTTGATGAAGGAGTATTCCAAATTGACCCAGAAAGCAGTGCGTTATTTTATGGCGGCATAGGCGGAGATTGTGAAGTTCAATCAATTGAATGTTTCGAATTTTGTGAGGAAATTTATCCGATTAAGACAATTGAGAATGTTATTACTGCCAGCTCCAGCTCTCTCTCTGATGATTGGGATTATGATGAATCTGAATATGATAATGGCATTACAAATTATAATGCATTTGAATCTGGTAAACGAGGTAAATGGAGAACCAAATCTACTTATGCCTATAAGTCAACCACAACAGGATTAGAAGCTAGGTTTAATCCTTACGGTTCTGCAACGAGCGACGAAAAGTTTAACTATAACTCAGGCATCTTTGCAATGGACTTATTCAATTGGGAATATTTAAATGCTAATAACCCTGATAAATGGTTGAAGGCAACAACAGTAACTAAATACTCTCCAAATGGAAATGCTTTAGAAGAACAGAATATTTTAGGAATCAAGAGCACCGTAAAGTTTGGATATAATGAATACTTACCTTATTTAGTTGCATCAAATTCACCTTATGGTTCAGTTCTTTTTGAAAGTTTCGAGAATGTTTATAACAATGGTGCTACAAATGTTTTAGAAGATAATTTGTCGATTTTGACAGGTACAACTATTTCAACAGATGCAAGTCATACAGGATATTCCGCATTAAAATTTGCAAGCGGATCAACAGCTTCATTCTTTACAACAAATGAAATGGAGTTCACAGATCAAATTGCAAATGCTGGATTACATACCAAACTTTGGATTAAAAATATTGATCCTAATAATGAATCAATCAAAGTAACTATTACAGATGCAGTTTCATTAACATCCTTATCGGGTAACCTTAGCAAGGTAGCTCAAACTGGTGAATGGACACTTTACGAATTGAATCATTCGAATTGGGGATCATTTAGTCCTGAAAACTTCACCATTAGTTTCAATATTGAAAATAGTGTTGGAGGAAAAGATTTTTATATAGATGATTTACGAATTCAACCAATGGATGCAGAGATGGCTTGTTATGTCTACGATTATAAAAATTACCGCTTAATGGCCAAGTTTGATGATCAACATTTTTCAATGCGCTATCATTACAATGACGAAGGTCAATTAACACGAAAACAAATTGAAACAATGCGTGGCATTAAAACCGTTACAGACGGTCAATACAATACCCCATTAAAAAACAGAACAAACTAATGCGAAA
This sequence comes from uncultured Crocinitomix sp., assembly GCA_937139035.1. Taxonomy (GTDB): domain Bacteria; phylum Bacteroidota; class Bacteroidia; order Flavobacteriales_D; family Crocinitomicaceae; genus Crocinitomix. The sequence continues at coordinate 26,604 of CAKZPK010000292.1, forward strand.
ACTAGGTTTAATTATAGCACTTGTTTTTTGTGGCCAGCAAATCAGTTGGTCACAAAAGCAAGAATGCGTCGCAAAAATAAAAAGTTGGTACAGTCTATTAGAGGCCAAAGTTGAAGAAGTTAACAAAAAAAGACTTTTTGAAATGAAATTCACAATGGACATTGTGTATATGAATCGCGAAGAATTAGATTCAATTAGTTACGAAGCACATGTCATTTCAGATCAAGAAAAAAAATATTTTTTTGGCAATGGCAGTAAGGTTTACCAAAATGAAAAAACAACTGCTAGCGTATCCGAAAAAAACAGAGAAGTACATCTATTTGACACACCACCTAATGATTATCAATCGATTGTAACAGCTAAATATGAGATATTTGAAGACACTTTGCTTTCTGCAGTAGATTATGCTATGGTCGTGAATAAAAAAGTGGTAAAACTGTTTTTTAAACCAGACAATAAAATAGCAAACGGAGTAAAAGAAATCAGCTTTGATTTTACAGGAAATCAACTCGTTAACTCTATTCAAACTAGTTATTATCCTAATCAACAGTATTCACGAATAAGAGTTGACTATCATAAAATCGATTTTAATTCGAAAACCAAAATATTAGATAAAAAATTACTCGCGAATGTTATGCGTGGCAAAAAATTAATTCCAGAATATAAAAACTATACGCTTTATGATCATAGAAAGAATAAATAAGGGGATTTTATTAGGTCTTTTATTAATCTGTGCTGGTATTACTCAAGCACAATTAGTACTGTATCCAATAAACGGCCAATCGGTTATATTTAATTCTACCGAAATGGTCAATGAAGACGTGAAAAATATTTCAGTTGACGGATGTCTTTATGATGCTTGTCCAACTCGTTACAAAAAAGTCAACTTAATAATTGACTTTTCATTGGCAGATGATTACGCTGACATTACGGGTGCCGGGCCAGCTATTGAGAGTGAAATAGATGTAATTATTACTGCGAATAAATGCGGGTTTTTGGGGCAACCACCATTTGTACTAACTCAGCATCTTGAAATTGATACAGATAATCCACGCCAAGTTTTTCAATTGGACGTTACGAGTATGCATGTATCGCTAGATGATATAGAAATTACTGTGGACAATTATAGTGTTCCGGTTGGATACGAAAGTAGTGTTGAATTGAACGTGGGGTATGAAGGAGATCTTTTATTTCGGAATGATTTAAAAGTAGTTGAGGCTTCTGCAGTAAATGATGTTGATATAACAACTAATTCTGCTAAAGAGTTCGTATGGACAGTTGACTGTGGGCATTATGCCATGTACGAATTTCAAATTCTTAAATTAGAAAATCATGAATTAGGCAATACATTATCGAATGATCCGCAAGACGTAACGGCAAATGTAGATTGGTCAAAAGCTTTGAGTATTCATACCTATAGCTGGCAACAAAAATTACGTTTGACGGTAACAGAAGGTACAGGTTACTACACTTGGCGCGTACGCGGAATAGCTAATGAGTATGATGGCGGTGAGGCGAATCCTGAAAATTGGGGAACATGGAGTGAACATATTCCAGATGGTTCTACAAACGTAAATCCCCAACTCACCTATTTATCTGAACCGCATACCTTTTATTACAATCAATTTGATGAAGACAAAAACTGGAATTATAGCCGAGTTTTCATAGAAGGCGAAAAAACTTACTATAGCGGAGTGCGAATTGGTGAACAAATTGGTTATGCCAACGGTTTATTGCAAGCCAAACAAAGTCAGTCTATCTTAAATACCAATAACCAAGTTATTGCTACCGAAAATGTACAAGATTATAGTGGACGTGCGGCTCTAAATAGTATTGCTGCCCCTGTTTATGGACAAAGCTCATTAGGGTTTAAAGATAAATTCTTTTTAAGTACTGATGCAACAGCATATGACGCGCGCGATTTCGATACTGATGTTAATTACCAAACTCCGACAGCGGTTAAATTAAACGGAGTAGATAATGGTTTTAGCTATTATTCTGAAAACAACACAACCGAAACTTATGTTGCAAGTACTGCAGACCCGGGAAATCCCAATGCAGGGTATCCATTTGCGCAAACTACTTTTTATAATGATGGACGAGCTAAGGAAAGTTCTGGTGTCGGTTATGACCACCGCATCAAAGATGATTTCTCCGTTGCCCGAACAACAAAAAAATTCTATGGAAGCGTTGCAGATGATGAATTATTACGTGTCTTAGGAAATGAAGCTCCAGATGCTGGGAGCATGCATAAAATTATGACAATTGACCCAAACAAAACGGTGCATGTATCAGATGTTAATAAAGCGGGACAAACCTTATATACATGCTTAAGTTATCCCGCAACGGATGATTATGCATTACTGGAATTAGATTCGCAAGCAGGTGCACTCTTTACGGTAAATGAAGAGGTTGACCCATTGATTAAAACGAGCGATCAAATTTTGGAACGCGTAAAAACGTTGTTGTTAATGACTCCGACAGACGTTGATATTGTTTATAGTATTAATACAAACTTGATTGAAGATTATTGCGCCAACTTTTGCACATCATGCGATTACGAGTTTTCCATAGAAGTTGTTAACCTTGAAACGAGCGCCGTAATTTTTGGCGATTCTGAACTGATAGATCCAACAACTACATGTGATAGTGAATTATATTCCTTTACTCATACCGAAAATTTGGAAGCCGGACAATACCAAATTGTACAACGTTTAGTTGCTAACAATCCTGTTACCGGCACTTCATATACGCAATTGGAAACACATTTAAATGATTTAGAAACGGTATTAACAGACCATATTTTGGGTGGTGTCGGAAATACCTCAGCTGCTTTATATGAAGTAATGAACTTTTTAGATCAAAATAAATTAGATGAATTATATGACTATTTAGACACACATCCTGATGCGACGCTAATGGCTGATGTTTACGGAGATGGATACTATAATTTCACTATTAATGGTGTCAATGGAGGAGCGTGTGAAGTCATAAGAATTCCCGTTTTAGATTGTCCTGGATCACAATGTGCAGAAGCCCCTTCAGAATTTACAGATTTTGTTACAGACAGTGGGTTTGCCTTAGATATTTTAACATACAAATACGCTCAAGGCCTTAATCATACATACTCTGCTCCACAGTTCGAAGACCTTATTGAGAATATGGTAGCTGACGGCTATACCTACTGCCAACTTTGGACTTGCTGGACAGGTATTATTATGAATCATGAAAATTCGATTCAATTACAAGCAGATATTAATGCAACACCGAATGGAGCAGATTATGAATATAATCCTATAAACGCGTTTTTGGATTGCGCAAGACTTACGCTTTATTCTAGCGGTATCTATCCAATTGAGCACTCTGATATTGCAGGGGTTACAGGCGTTTCTGAGGGCTATATTACTGCCGCCCATGATCATTTTTATTATGAAGATGGAACATATATCGATTGTCTAGACTTTTTAACAAATGATATATCAGATGTATCAAATAATCCTTCCGAAGATATATTTGCTTTCTATATGTGTATCAATCACATTGGCGATCCTGCAAACGGAGCGGCTGCAGAAGAAATTGTTCTTGCAGGAATCCAAGATGCATGCGAACAAGCTTGCGAGTCAAAGAGAGAACTATTTCGTAATGAAATATTAAATGCATATCATGCAGAAGGTAGCATCATTGAAGGAGATGATTTTGTTTATGTTGCGCAAACTATTGGGGGCTCTGTCCAATGGGTTCCAAATACAAACCTTGGTTTATTGCCTGGTTATGCATTTGATTACAGTTTAGCAGAAATTGAATGTGCAGTTGATATTTTGGTCGAAGGATGTAAGGGTAACTGCACTGTTAGTGACCCAATGTCTTCCACTGAAAAATACAATGTACAATTAGTCTTAAACGGTTCTTTAAATGTTTACATTCCAGGTGAAGATGGTTGTGAGGATAATCAAACTGTGAGCTCAATTGGTGTACCTGAATTTTTAATTTCTTGGGATAGAGCAGAGAAAGATGCTGTTACCCATACACCTTCTGAAGAAACAGCAATAATTGATATGGATAATGATGGTTCTGGTCATATTGCTTTGTTAGCTGGAAATCAATTGACGAAATATAATTCGGCTGGACAAATTGTTTGGAGTAAGACCTATGGAATAGAAGTTAATTCACGTACAATTCATAATGTAAAAGCCATTCAGGGTGGATATATAATTACAACTGATGATTATCAAGTTGCTCGATTAAATGGAACAGGTAATGTTGTTTGGTTAAATATTTATTCAACAGATATTCCTGTTGTTGGTGATCAATTCACTTCTTCGGTTGAAGTAAACGATCTAGGAGAAATATTTGTATTGTGGTATGTTGAAAGCGGCGGATCATACCATGACGTTTTGGTTAAAATTGATCAATTCGGAAATTTTGACTGGTTGTATGATTATGATGCAGGTACCAATAGTGATTTTGTAAAAGCCGTGCTCGCTATTCAAGATGACGGTATTATTGTTGGATCAATTAACGGAACAGAGGTATACCATATTAATGCCCTTGGAGATTTAGCGTGGAATGCTGACCCTGGATTTACAGAATCCTTTGATAATATTCGTGCAATTCAACAAATTGCTTATAATGCATGGGCCGTTATTGGAAATAATGCGAGTAATGATGCTAAGATATATGGCGTTGAACTAACTGGAACAGTTTCGAATGCAGGTGTGCCAATGAACCTTCCTGGTCAAGAAGGATATGACCTTGCTCAAACTTCAAACGGGAACTTTGCAATTTTAACGGAAGAAGACGTTCCAGGTGTAGGTATTCAATTCCATGTTACGCATTTGGCCTATGGCGCAATAGAGTGGGATGAACATTTTGGTTCGGCTGATACTGAATATAATCCAATGCTTTTAAGTTTGGAAAACAACGCTTTTATTTTAGGAGGAACTTCTGCTGCTGGAACAACCAATGCAGGAACCTATAAAACAGAAACTACTGACGCTGCTAATACTTGGGAAGGGTGGACTGTGAAATTTAGACATCATAATTCAGATTGTCATCCAACTAAATTTTGCATTGAGTGGACGCCTTTTGACAAGGTAATAGATTATGGGCCGGAACCACCAACTGAAATAGTCTTCTCTCCTTGTGAAGAAATACAGTCGACTAGTGTTCGTTCTACAATAATTAATCAGGTTGCTCAGTACATTCAAGGTCAAAAAACAGAATTCGAGACCAATTACAATGAACAATGCCTTATTCCCGAAAATATTGATGATGAATTGACACTTTCTTATGAGATGGCGGCTTATCATTATATGCTCTACTACTACGACCGTGCAGGAAACTTAATTAAAACGGTGCCACCACAAGGAGTAGAATTACAAGATTTAGGATTAGCAGAAGTACAAAACAGAGCTAAAATTCCTTCACACACTCACGTTACCGACTATCAATACAATAGTTTGAGACAAATGACGCGTAGCCACACACCTGATGGTGGAGAATCTAAGTTCTATTATGACGAGCTTTCACGCCTGCGTTTTTCACAAGATGCTTACCAATTGGCCAACGATATTTACTCCTATATTAAATATGATAATTTAGGACGTGTTATTGAGACAGGAATAAGCAATTTAAATGCTGCTGGTCAAGGTTTTTTGGCAAATACTGAAGATCAAACTTATCCTACAACAGGAACCTCTGAATGGACAAAAACAGTTTATAATAATCCTTTTTCAGGGGTAGATTATAAGGGACAAACACAACAATTTTTGCGTAACCGCATTAGTTATGTTTATAATGATGAGGGTGCCCATACCTATTATAGTTACGACCCAAATGGAAATGTCGTCTGGTTAGTACAAGAAATTCCAGGCTTTGATCGTTTTAGTGTTGCTTATGATTATGACTTATTAAGCGGTAATGTTCTAATGGTGAGTTATAATGACGATAGCGAGAATAATCCGGATAAATTTTACCACCGTTATTCTTATGATGGTGACAACCGAATCCTCACTGCTGAAACCTCGACAGACAAAGTAATTTGGGATGTAGATCAGGAAAACACTTACAATAGCATTGGAATAATGAATCGTACATTAATAGGACAAGATCGTGTTCAAGGAACCGATTATGTTTCAACAATCCAAGGTTGGTTAAAAGGAATCAACCATTCAAGTCTTTCAACCGAAAAAGATCCGGGACAAGACGGCTTTGCCAATACCGTAGGTGAAGATGCCTTTGGTATGATTTTAAATTATTATGACGGAGACTATAGACGTAATAGCGGAATAGGAACAGCTTATACCAATACTGATGAACAACACTTAGCTGGGACACATGATTTATATAATGGTAATATCTCCTCTTGGGCATCTCGAATTCCTGATCAAACCACTGGCGGAACAGATATTGAACATGCTGGAAATGTAACTGGATTTAAATATCGTTACGACGAATTACAGCGCATAAAATCTGCCGATTTCTATACGATTGATGCTGATGATGCAACTGCTGCCTGGGTAGCAACGAATGATTATCATACCGAATATAGTTTTGACGCCAATGGAAATCTAATCAATCTGATGCGTAATGCGCATAGTAACGTACCTGGTACTGATACTGATATGGACGAAATTGACTACGTTTACTTTGAACCTGCAAACCCTGCAGCAGTTACCGAAACAGAATACCTTCAAATTAATAACCAATTGATGTTAGTGGGTGACGGTCTAGATGCTGGTGGCGGTATTGATGATATTATAGGTACATATAATTACGAATATGATGAAATTGGGCGACTAAAAACAGATATTGTCGGATCAGAAATTATATCTTATGAATGGACA
>CAKZPK010000293.1 GCA_937139035.1 uncultured Crocinitomix sp.
TTGGATAATCTCCCTCTAGTCCACGCCCAACACCATATTGAGCCATAGTGATATCATAGATAGTTGCTACAGCAATTTTATCGCCATTTACATCCGTAATGTAACGTACTGGTACACCACGCATAGCTTTTTTGTCCAAGCCATACTCTGTGAATTCTACCTGTAATACACCGTCATTATTTTCTAAAAGTGAAAGCTCTGGATCATATTCTGCTCCAGTTTCACCATCATTAAAGTTCAGGTTCCACTTTCCTTTTTCATCTTGCCATCTAAATCCAGTTGTTCCCATTGGAACAATTAGTCCTCCTGTTTTTGTGTCGTAGTTCAAGAATTTCCAATCGCCATTTTCAGCATCCTTATGTTTAGAAATTTCATTCGCACGAATCATTCTTCCAGGAAGATTAACTCCGTCCTTGTCTTCAATCTTAACCAAGAAAGGGCAATCAGTGAATCGTTTCACATAATCCATGAAATATGGGACCTTACGGTTAACATGATATTCTTGTAAAATAACGTGTGTAACCGACATCCAAAACGCACCATCTGATCCTGCATGAACAGGAATCCATTGGTCGGCGTGTTTAGCAACCATACTAAAGTCAGGAGACATTACAACAGTTTTAGTACCGTTATGTCTTGCTTCAGAAAAGAAGTGAATATCTGGTGTTCTTGTCATACCAAGGTTAGCACCCATTGAGACAATGAACTTAGATTTAAACCAATCTGCAGATTCGCAAACATCTGTTTGTTCTCCCCAAATTTCTGGGAATGCATTTGGTAAATCGCAATACCAATCGTAAAAACTGAGGTTAACCCCGCCCATTAATTGCAGGTAGCGCGCTCCAGAAGCATAACTAAGCATACTTTTGGCTGGAATTGGAGCAAATCCAATAATTCGATCCGATCCATATTTTTGAACCGTATAAATATTTGAAGCGGCAATAAGCTCTACCATTTCGTCCCAATGCACTCGGCGGAAACCACCTTTACCACGTGCTCTTTGGTATCTTTTTCTTTTTTCAGGATCTGCTTGTAAATTGGCCCAAGCCTTTACTGCGTCTCCACCAACTTTTTCCTTTTCAGCTCTATACAAATCAATTAAAGCACCTCTGATAATTGGATATTTAACACGAATAGGACTGTATAAATACCATGAATAAGAAATACCACGTTGGCAACCTCTTGGTTCATATGGAGGCACCTCTTTATTGAATTGAGGATAATCCAATTGCTGCATTTCCCATACAACAATTCCATCTTTTACGTGAATTGCCCATGAGCACCCACCTGTACAGTTAACTCCGTGTGTACTTCTAACAACTTTGTCATACTGCCATCTATTTCTATAAAATTCTTCCCATTTTCGGGTTTCTGGTGATATGATATCTTCGATCCAACTCATAATGTTGTTTATTTATACTGTTTAATGTCAATCAAAATTTTGCGTCCCAAGCCTTGTTTTGTCTAGCGAAAATATCGGCTTTAACCATTTTCGTTTTTCGTCTACTCCAAAGCAATTGAACTAGAGCTAAAAGAATTACAAGACCTAATCCGCCTCCAACAAAGAAGTAAATTGCTCCACTTTTTTCTTTTTGAGAATCTTTAGTCTCATCTGCATATTTTAAAAAGGCCGTTAAGTCTACGCGCTCCTGTTCGGTTAAAGGATTATTATTGTAAGTTGCGGCCATTGCTGGGAATGGCGGAGCACCTAACCAGCTAACAAGTCCTTCACCAAGCCGACTGTAAACATCCGTTAAGTCTTTAGCAAACAGTCCGCCGGGCATAACATCTTCGTGCGTTACATTATGACATGCAATACAGGAAGGTCCTCCATTTTCGAACAATGCTCCCCCTTGAAAGAAAGATTTTCCTCTCTCAATGTCTCCGATAAGTACAACCTCTGGTGTACTTTCCAAATCTTCTTCTATTACAGCTTCCTCTTCTTCTTCAATATTTTCGGCCAATAGTGTAGTATCTTCTTCTAATACTACATCAATTGTGTCCTCCTGGGCATATGAAATAAGCGGTGAAAACATGAGTATTTGACCCGCTATGAGTAAACCAACCCGTTTTATTAATCTTGTTCGATTCATTGTGTTTAGATTTTAATTCTAAAAGGTTTATCAATTCTATACCACAAAAGTGGGACTTAATACTGCTTGATAAAATGATCTGAATCATGTTTTGAGTTACGGGCTCACTTTTCAGTAGATTATGCAAGGCGTATCTAAGATTTACATCATTTTTTATGGGGCTCTATCAGAAGAAAATAGAACACTTTTCATACTACCCTCTTATTAGGAAACCATTTACAGAAATACCAGAACATACAATACCCAATTTTCTAACTGCTGAGTTTAATAAGAAGAAGATTTCCTTTTAGTAAGCGCATTAAATCGTCGTTCAACAATAACTGCATTGGCAATATGTTTTTTGAGGATTGTTACCACAGTATTTTTCAGAATAGAAAGCGTGTTTTTTGTGATTAAAATGTTGATAAAGATTGAATTACGTTTTTTTAACATAAAAATAACATCCTCTGAAACTCCTGTTAAATAAGGTTTTTTTGAATTTTAAAATAAAAAAATGCCCTTGTTGCGGCTAACACTGAGCCTCGATACCTGTAATTTTTCTATCTTGAATGCGTTACTAATAATAACACAAAGTCGTTAACCCAATAATGAGGATTTAATTTCACCCATTATTTGAAAATTTTCTTGGATCCCTCAATTGCACTGTAAATGTGTTTTGCCCAAAAATGACTTTTGTTGTTTTAATTGTTAGACTGGTATGTTCTGGTCGTTTGATAAATAGATTTTTTTATGACAGATTTTTTCAAAAAGATCATCAATCAATTCTACTTTCACAATTTTATTTAAATGGGTATAAATACTCTTTTTTTTATAAGATGTTATAATTTATTTTACTGTTACAAGGATCAGGTAGGTGTAACCCCATAGAAGTGGTGACATTGATATCCTCATAATTGAGGATGATTTGGGATCTGTTTATGGCTTAGCTTTACTGTTTTTAATCATTAACCCGATACTGCATGTTTCTTTACGAACTTTATTATGTCCTTTTAGGTTCATTTATCGTGAGCTTAGTTATTGTTGTTTTGAATTTAGATTTCATAAATAATACCATTTTAAAATTTCATAAATGGTTAAGCAAATCATTGGAAAAATCTGAATCTGGATTTGGAACATTTTTTCTCTCCATTTTAAAATATCCAGGTGATATACCGCAAAATATCAAACATGACGGATGGCGGAGCGGATTGACCTTTTTTACGGGAACAATCACCATTTCTTTTACACTCGCGCTTGTTGGTGTTGGTCTTTTTATAATGTATTACGTAATCATTGCTGCCCTTATCATTGGAGCGGTAATTCTTGTTTTAAAACTAATCGGATAGCCTATGAGATTTGATATTTCAGCATTTACGCATAAAGGAACAAAACGGGAGAATAATCAAGATTGTATTCTAGCGAATGGGGTGGTACTGAATTCGGGTACGATTAAATTTGAAAGCCAAGACACATTATGTTGCTTTGTTGCAGACGGCGTGGGCGGGAATAATGCAGGTGATTTCGCGTCTGATTATATTTTACAAAAAATAGTGATTGAGTTGGCGGATATTATTAAAACTCCATTGGAAACGCTTAAACGAATTAACACAAATTTAATCGAAACCACGGCCGCTGACCCTGCTAAAAGGGGCGCGGCTTCAACGCTTTCTGGATTGATTGTCGATAAAGATTTTTTTAAAGTCATTCATGCGGGGGACTCTGAATTGTGGTTGTTGCGGTTCGACTCCTTTATGAAAATAACAAATGACCAAGTGTTAAATACAAAACATGAAAATAGTCCTATTACAAGTTATTTCGGAGGGAAAGAGGATTGCCTAAAGCTGGATGAAGGAATTGTTTTAGAGGATTCAATTGAAGGTGATTTATTTGTGATTTGTTCTGATGGACTTTTTAAAACAATGAGCGAAGATCAATTAAAGGAAATTTTACTCCAAAATATGTCGCTCAAAATAAAGACTGAAAAAATTCTTGAGTTGTGTTTGCTTCAAGGAGCAGATGATAATGTGAGTGTTGTTTTAATTTTAAATAAAAGTTAACCAATGAAAAATAGAATTTTAAGTAACGTTCTTCTTGAGTTTGGTATCAACCTGTCATTGGTAAATGATTTTTTGCAAGATGAGTTAAAGTATAAGAGTACCTTGGGCGAGGATGCGTTGATTAGTCCAGAAATCTATGATCGTTTAAAAGAAGAATTTGGAACGAACAGGGATGAAACCCAAGTTTATTCGGGTTCCAGTTTTGAAGAGAGTGAAACTCAAGTTTATTCAGAATCTGATTTCGAAGAAGATAAAACGGCAACTTATGAAGAGCAGATTAGCGCCCGCAGAAAAATTTCACAACATAATATTACAAATGGCGACGTCATTGAATTAAACGAAAAAAAATATACTATTGTCTCAATTATTTCTGAAGGAACAGGTGAGGCAATTATCTACAAAGTCGTTAATGAATCAGAAGAAGTTTTAGCATTAAAATTATATTTTGAGTTTGCAAATGCAAAGCATGAGCCAAATGGCGAAACTCTTCAACGTATTAAGGGTATTATTGATGTAGATGTCTTGAAGTTAATTGATTATGGAGTAGGTTTTCAAAAGTTTCAGAATAAATTTTGTTTCGAGATTTCTGAGTTTGCAAAAGGTGGAGATTTACTGAATGTGAATGATTTTAAAACGAAATATACCGCTAGATTTATTGAAGAACATGTCATTGCGGAGATTTATAACGGGATAGAAAAACTGCATAAAGAGAAAATATGGCATTGTGATTTAAAACCGGGGAATATATTTTATTTAGATGAAGCCCAACAGGATTTAATTATTGGCGATTACGGATCGGCCAAGGCTTATGACAAAGAAGATTTAAAGGAAGTAATTAAAACTTCAACTGTAAAAGGGTCTAATTTTTATTTGGCTCCTGAGCAATCACGTGGACTTGTTTCTGATAAGAATGATTATTATTCTTTTGGAATGATTTTGCTGCATTTATTGTATCCTGAAAAATTTGCAAAAGATGATGACTATTTGAATATTGACAAAGATAAATTTGAGGATATTGTTGAGCGTGGAGACAGTTCAATGCCTATCATTGATTATGATCCCAAATATTCTCGGATAAATAAATTAATTGAAGGGTTAACCTTGAATGTTCGTAAAAACAGATGGGGAGGAATACAGGTTCAAAAATGGATTGATGGGAAAGATGATGAGTTGGTGGTGAAGTATTTATCCAATAGAACGGCACCCGACCCTGAATTAAAATTAGGCAAAGGAGTCACAATTCGCACGGAAGAAGATTTTTTAAAATACCTTGTTAAAAATGACGATTGGAAGGAGACTTTAATTGATGATTCTACGACTAAGGTTGCATTTTTCACCTGGATAGACAATTATTATGACGTTGACATCCGAAAGTTAGTTCGAGATGATATTATTCCTCGAACAGAGCAAAATATCAGCTCTAAAATTCATTCAGATAAAAGAAAAGCGGAAGATGTTGATTATACAAAGCAAGCTTTGCTGCGTTTTTTTAAACCTGATTACCCCATTGTCATTGAATCGAAAAGATTTGAAATAACGACGGGAGATATCGTGAAAAACGTAGACGCTATTATTTCAGCATTAGATAGCAAATCGGATGGACAGAGCGTTGAAAAAATCCGTTTCGTATTATTTCAACTTGAAATTTCTCTGAAAAAACTATTAGAAGAGACGGATGACAGCAGGTCTAAAAAGGTTTTAAAAGGATTATTAGAAAAGATTTATGCTGGGCTAGGGATTCAAGGGGTGAATTTTGATAATGTACAAAGCGAAATAGCAAAGGCCATAAATTCAAATCAGGAGGACATGGCCTACAAAAAAATTGTGGAGTTGTTTTACACCTTCAGACCAGATCGCGGTTTTAACTATGATCATAAACAATATGATAGCGTTGAAAAAATAGGAATTCTCTTCATTGAAAAAGAGTCCATTTTCGATAAGAAAAAGGTAATCGCAGAAAAGGAGCGTTTCTTTAATCATGCCAATAAATCAGCACTAAATGCGCTTGATCGGAAGCATTTGATTTTTGAAATATTTAAACAAGAAGCCGTTTCAAAAATCGCGTATAAGGGATTAACCTTTGATAAGCACCGTGACTTTGTGGTTAATTATAGCTACTACAAATCACTCAGCTCATTTTTGTCAAAAAATAATATTCAAAAAGACATTTCTTCACAATCAGATGAAACGGAAGTCCTCAACCTAAAAAGAAAGGTGTTTCAAAAATTCGGGAGTGTTTTCACGCTTTTTATAAAACAAGTTAAGGCTAAACATGGTATTGCTACTTTACCTCGAACGAACAAAGAAGTGATAAGAATAAAGTTTCTAAAGGACTGCCGTAAGCAGTACTTTAGAGTGTATAGAGGACAGTTTTTAGCGGCTACTTTACTTGCCATTACTTTGTATTTAGCGTATCCAATTTATTTTGGCTGGACTTTTTCGTATAATGATACTATCCAGAATAATAATGACGAACCACTATTTCAGTTTCAAAATATTCCTGATGATTTCTTTGACGAAACATCAGAATCAAATATTGTTGACATGTCTCAAACAGGATATATCAGCGCAGAAAGACAGGCGAATATTAGAAGTGGTCCTTCAACAGATTACGAAATTTCGGACACTCTGAATCGGGGAGCAGAAGTTTTGCTTTTGAAATGGCACAAAACAGAAAATTGGTATGAGGTCAGGTATAATGGCGGATTTTCTGGATTTGTATCAGGTAAATTAATCAGTTTTGAACCATTAGAAACTGCAAGTGACAATAGCGAAATGGCAACGAATGTTCTAACCGATAAGGCTTATTTTATGGGGGCATGGGAAGTGCGACAGGGAGATTATGCTGGATCTTCATATGATTTTAGGTCAGGAAACCGAGGGAGTTTCACCAATAAATCTGGATCTGAGTACCTTTTAGATTGGAAGCTGAAGAACAATAATTCAATTTTGGAGATAAAAGTTGATAACGACCCTACCAATGTATTTAATTGGGAATTGTCTGATGCGGAAGCAAAGAAAGTGCTTATGAATGATCGTTCACGGAATATGACGCGTACGATTCATAAAATATCAAATGTTGCTGAAACGAATGTGACTAACGATAATAACAGCTACACTTCGAGCATTAAGAGAGATAAAGCATTCTTTCTTGGTACTTGGGAAATTGTAAGAGGTTCTTATGTGGGGGGCGTGACTTATGAGTTTTTGCCAAATGGAGGGACTTACGATAGTAATCAAGGGTGGACAAACAAATTTACATGGGATGTAACGAAGAACGGAACGAATCTATATACGTATTTCAGTTCCCGAGACTATTCCAATTGGAATTTAATATCATCCACCCAAAATAAAGTCATGCTTAAGAAGGAGAATAGTGGAAAGGAAATGACTTTGAAAAGGTTGGAAGTTGAAGAAGAGCCAACGATAGTCTATCATCAAGCTCCAGAAATTGTAGATGATAATTTTGACGAGTCCTCATATGGGGCAGTTAAGTATCACTTATCGCTTAGTACAAAAGTTTATTTTACAAATAATAAAACTAGAAAAGTTACTCCTTTGATTCTTGATGAGATATTTACGGGAGACAATGAATTCAAATTGCATAACGGTGAATTTCAATTACCTGCGGGGAATTATACAGCTTTAATAAAATCCACGGCTGGTGAAGGAAGAGACAACGGTGTAATAGAAATAGTAGATAAAGAAAAAACGATTCAAGGAATTCAAATTAGAAAGAACAAGGAATACAAATTAACTTGGGAGATGCTCTATTAATATGATGGAATGAAGGCCGGTAATCAAAAATGTGATTTTAAATAATAAATAGAGTAAACCATTTGAATGAATTCAAGTGCCATGGGTTAATGATTATAAACTTACCAGAGAAAAATTATGAGCGGACCAAAAGACTATTCACCACCACCTCGGTATTCCATTAATGTTTTTAGTGGGAGTTTAAACTCTGTTTTCGTGTGGCAAAGCCAAGTACGCGAGCTGGCCTTGTTTCTGAAAAATGCGCACATTGATGATGATCAACTCAATATCCATTTAGATTGCAAGAACGAACTCAAAGCACTGGCATCAGCAGTGAATCAATTGTTAGAACCTTTGGTGTTTAATTATAAAGGCACTTTTGATCAGGCCACCTATAATAAAATTGAGGCCGAAATTAACGAGAAGTTGAACAAACTGACAGGCCTCCATTCGCAGCTGCAAATGATTAAAGTGGATTTTGATACCAAGAAAGAGGATTATAAAAGTTATCTAAACTATTTAAAGTTTAATGAACACTCTAAACAATCCTTCAATGATTTTAAGAACAGTGTTCGCATAAATTATCAGGCAGATTTAGAAAAAGAAAACCCGGAACTCTTCGAACAATTTACAAAGGAACTAGATCCAATTAAATATACACTGACAGATGATTCCTTTGCAATTGGTTTTAATTCGGCTTATGAAAATAAAAAGAATAAAACCATCACACATGTGAAACTAAAAGAAGGTGAAATTAACACCGTTCGATCTAAAATAAGCGGCGAAAACCTCAGTTCTATGGGGGGAGTGGTCTATAAAAAGAAAGAAGACAAGGAGATTACGGAAATTAAACAAAAGATTACGGTTTTTATTGAGAATTGCGAAGACTATCCAGCACAAAAGGAATACAAAAGGCAGCTACAAGATTTGGATGAAATAAATAGCCTATCAGATGTTTATTATTTCAAAGAATTGTTTGACCGCATCAAATTATCAGAGAAGAATAGAATAAACAAGAAAAGCCTCAATGCGTTTTTAGTTGATTTGAATGCGTTTGATGTACGGGACAAATTAAAATCGGAATATGTTTTTTTAACCAAAAGAATTTCGCATTTATTGGGTCAATCACGGATTCGAACGCATGATATTGAGAGCAGTAAACAGGCGATACTGGCATTAGTGAAAAAGAATGATGAACTCATTAAAGAATCGAATGTTGCAGAAAAAGAGCGGTTGTTTTTAAAAATGCAGATTGTTACTACACTTAAAAACTTGGGTTATGACGTAATGGACGATTTGAATGTCATTGATTTTGAAAAGAATAACGATTATACCTTAAAAGTAAACGGACAAGACAATTGCATTAACCTCAAGTTTAAGGAGGATGGAACGGTGAAATACTTTTTTCAAATACCAGAAAAAGTGGATGAATTAAGTGTTGACCAGAAAAAACAACGCTTAGAAGAAATGGATATTTCCTGCACCCAATTTAAAGGTGTACTGGCTGATTTAAAAGAAATGGGCTTGCCAATGAAAATGAGCACTTCGAAAGATACGAGAGAAGAAACGCTTCTTTCCTTTACAAAGAGCACAAAGACTAAGATGGACAAAAAAGTGCCTAAAAAATCAACGAAGGAAGCAGATCAGTCTGTTAAAAGAAAAAAATATTTAGATTAACGTTATGGTAAACCAATATTCCTTTTTCCCGAAATGGCTTCAAGAATTCAAACGTTTTCAAGCTTTGAAATCGCAATTTTTTATTTACGGTAATGTTTATGATTCCTATAGTTTTCCAGTAAATTATAAAGAGGCTAATCGTGAAAACGAATTGACATTTATTCAATTTGATGACGTACAGCTGCTACTGACGGAGTATTTACAAATAGAAGATTTTGAGGTGATCATATATTTTGATCGGGTAGATGGTTTAATTGTTAAATCCTCAGATTCAACTATAACTGTTGATACAATTGGCGAAAAATTGAATCTTTCTAAACAAGATCTCAGCTATTTAGTCGGTACAAAAGCAAAAAAAGTGGATGATGCAATCGGTTTTTGCAGGGCGCTCGTGAATAATGAGGTGAAACCTGTCGCCTGTATTGTCAATTTTGCTTCGTTGTTCACATCAAACCCTAATTCTTTGGATGAAAATGAGCGGAATATTTTTTTAAAAATGCTAAAGGCAGCCCAAGAAGCCAAAACAGTGCGAAATGAACAAAAAAACATCATCATTTTTATATGCGATAAACTCAATGATATTCCAGCCTGGTTATTATTGGATAATCCGTTAACCAAAGGAATTGAAATTCAAAAGCCAAATAGAGAGGAAAGGGCTCGTTTTATAAGCACTCGTAATCGTTTTTTCTACCCAAAAATAGGAAAAGGAGAAGCGAGGGATGATTTAAAAGCAATTCTTGACATTTTTCCAGATATAACCGACGGTTTTACCTATCACGAATTGGGGAATTTAGTGACCATCTCAAATCAAGAACAAATTCCTTTTGGAAAAATGGAGGAGGTTGTAGATCTTTTTAAATACGGAATTAAAGACAACCCATGGGCAAGTATCTCTAATTCGCTATTGAGCAAGGCAGAAGCCCAATTGAATGATACAGTTATTGGGCAGACGAATGCAGTTAAAAAATCGATTGAAATTATTCAACGATCGCGTTTAGGGTTAGACTCAATTGACAAAGAAAAACCAACCAGTAAACCAAAGGGAGTTTTATTTTTTGCTGGACCAACAGGAACTGGGAAAACTTTTTTAGCAAAGAAATTAGCCGAGTTAATTTTTAATGATGAAGAAGCCATGATTCGCTTTGACATGAGTGAGTATAATGATAGTAATTCAGATGTCAAGTTAATTGGGAGCCCACCGGGTTATGTAGGCTATGAAGAAGGAGGACAATTGACTGATGCAGTGCGTAATAAACCTTTTAGTATTATTTTGTTTGATGAAATTGAAAAGGCTCACCCAAAAATTTTCGATAAGTTTTTACAAATTCTGGATGATGGTCGCTTAACAGATGGGAAGGGGCAAACAACTTATTTTTCGCAATCATTAATCATATTCACGAGTAATCTTGGGATCTATAAGGGGCAAGGCGGAAAAAAAGTCTTGAATGTGAATTATGATGATGATTATCAAACATTGTCCACACAAATAACAGGTGAAATAAAGGCTTTTTTTACAAATGAACTGGGCAGACCTGAAATTTTCAATCGCTTTGGAGATAATTTCGTTGTATTCAACTTTATTAAAGATCAAGTAGCCACAAAGATTATAAAGAATACCCTAACTGTAATTCAACGAAATCTTGATAAACAACATGGCATAGTGCTCAAGTTTAATGAGCATTTTATTGAAAACTTTTTAAGTGCTTGCATCCTCGATAATTTAGATATGGGAGGAAGAGGAATACTTAATCGCGTAGAAACGCATATAAAAAACGGTTTGGCACGATTCATTCCGCAAAATGCAGAGGTCATTGAAGTCAGTATGGAGGTGGCTGGAGATAAGGTTATTTTTTCATGAAATGGCAGTTGAACAATATCAAATTCCCCATCTATAATTTGGGGCCAGGCAAAAGAATTGGAATCTGGGTGCAAGGATGTTCTTTGGCGTGTACTGGATGCATTAATAAGACCTTGTGGAGTGAAAAGGGAGGTGATTCATTAGATGTGCTCGAGGTTTATAATAATATGGCATTAATGGCTGATGACTTTGATGGGATTACGATTTCTGGCGGAGAACCATTTGAGCAATATGAACAGTTAATCGCGTTTTTACATCTTATAAAATTAAAAACAAGACTCCATATATATTGCTTTACAGGTTATGACTTATCTGAATTAGAGGAGCTTTATCCAGATCAATTGTATATGAAATATATTGATCAAATTATGACGGGGCGTTTTGAACAGGATAAGTGGAGTGAGGATAACCTAAGGGGCTCTTCTAATCAAAAATTATATAATTTTCAAAATGGGAGGGCGGAGTTGTTATTGAACCCTGATACATCAAATAATTGGTCTATTTTCATAGGAGATGATCAACAGATTCACATGTCAGCAATTCCTAAAAACAATGAATTGAAGCAAATTGAAGCAGATTTAAAACAGCACAATATTAATAAAAAATTTATTTAAAATGGAATTCTTAATTTGCCCAGATTGTGATACGAAAATTACGTTTGAGAATGACAGGCCTAACGAGTGTGAATTTTGCGGTTCTGTTGTGTTAGGGGCTGAACTCATTGGACTTGAATTGATTTACCAAAATAATCATGAAAAAATCGCATTAAGTAAAGGTGAGTATATAATTGGTAGAGCAGAGGTAGGTGCCAAATTATTGGGTAAAATTCTACATAATGATCGAGCTGTAATCAGCAGGAGACATTGTAAAATATCTTTTAACAAAGAATTAAAAC
>CAKZPK010000294.1 GCA_937139035.1 uncultured Crocinitomix sp.
TAATTGAAATAATCAATAGCTTGATCATTGACAAGATCTAAGAGTTTCTGGATCTGTATAGGATCCTTTTCCATGTTGTTTTGATGGATAGCCAATAAAACATATCCGTAGTCATTTTCTAATGTGTCAGGAGACGCAATAAGTTGTTTGAAATTATCAATGAGCCGAGTATTGTTATAGTCATCTTTGAAGTAGCTCTTAGGATAATTAATATGTTTAGAAAGTAAATTTATGGTGTTTTCGAAGCTTGCTATGTCTTCATAATGTTCATGAATGGCCTCTGTTAAGGAGTCGCGTTCAATATTTGGGTCAACTGTATGCCAGTTTGAAGAAAAGGTGTTGTGTTGGTACTTAGTGGCGTATTCATTTACAACTAAAATGGGGATGTAAATAATAGCGGCAAGTGAGATTATCCATCCACTAAATAATAGTCGTTTTCTTTTGTCTGACCAAATTTTGATGAGGTGTCTAACTATTCCAATCAAAAAGATTAAACCCAATATTAGACTAATACCTAAAAAAATCAATTTGACAATCATTTTAGCAATTTACTAAAATAAATATCAATAGTCAAGATTGTTGAAGAAAAATTTATATAACTTGTTGAATATCGCAAAGAGATTTATAGTAGCCCTCGGCCGCTATTAACTCTTGATGGTTTCCTCGTTCAACGATTACACCATTTTTTAAAACTAGAATCAAATCTGCGTGACGAATTGTACTTAAACGGTGTGCAATAACTAAAGATGTTCTGTTTTGCATTAATTTATCTAAGGCGTCTTGAACAAGTTTTTCAGATTCTGTATCTAAAGCAGAGGTCGCTTCATCCAAAATCATGATTGGCGCTTTAGAAAGAACTGCTCTGGCAATACTTACACGTTGTTTTTGTCCGCCAGAAAGCTTGTTTCCACGATCTCCGATAATGGTGTCGTATCCATTTTCAAGCTGCATAATGAAATCATGCGCATTGGCTACCTTGGCTGCGTCAATTATTTCTTCTTGAGTGGCATCCGGAATTCCAAAGCTAATATTGTTGCGAATGGAATCGTTAAACAAAATAGACTCTTGCGTGACTACACTAATTAGTTTTCGGAGGTCCTTTTTTAATAAGGCTTGAATATTAACATTGTCAATCAGTATCTCTCCTTGTGTGACATCATGAAATCTTGGAATTAAATCTGATAACGTAGATTTACCACTGCCAGATTCTCCAACCAATGCAACAGTTTTTCCTTTTGCTAGATTAAAGGAAATGTCTTTTAATACAGGGTCTTCATCATATGCAAATCCAACCTGGTTAAAACTGATTTGAGTCGTGAGCTCTTCTTTTTGTACAGGTTCTTTAGGATCTTTAATCGGATCTTCAATATCTATAATTTCATTAACACGATTTAATGAAACTTCGGCTTTTTTCAAATAAGTTAGGGCGCTTGCAATGCTGCTAACTGGTCTTAGAAATTGTGAGAATATAACAATGAACGCTATGAATTGCTCTCCGTTCATTTCGCCTTCATTGTCTAACACTAGTTTTCCGCCAAACCACACAATTGCAATTAAAACAGCTGCGCCAAATACTTCGTTTAAAGGGGAGGCAAGGTCTTTTTTTCTAAAAGCTCGCGTAATCAAACTTTGGTGGTGGTTATTCTTATTGGAAAAACGATCCAAAGCTATTTTTTCAGCAGTAAAAGCTTTTATTACCCGAATACCGCCTAAACTCTCCTCAATGTTTGAAACGAGTTCGCTCATTTGCTCTTGCCCTTTTTGTGAGGTACGCTTTAAGCTTTTTCTAATGCGAGAGATTACTAAAGCACTAATTGGTAATAGTATTAATGAAAAGGTAGTCAGTTCTGGACTTAAATAAAAGAGAATGATTAAGTTGACAGCAATAGCTAAAGGTTCTCTAAAAATAAGTTCTAAAGTGGACACTACAGCTATTTCTACCTCATTTAAATCTGCCGTTAATCGCGTTAGTAAATTCCCTTTTTTCTCTTCAGAATAAAATGAAAGTGGAAGGTGCATGGCACGATTAAACAATTTTTTACGTAAGTCACGCACAACAGC
The DNA here is from genome assembly GCA_937139035.1 of uncultured Crocinitomix sp. GTDB lineage: Bacteria > Bacteroidota > Bacteroidia > Flavobacteriales_D > Crocinitomicaceae > Crocinitomix. Next base: position 2,062 of record CAKZPK010000294.1, read on the forward strand.
CATTCTTAAAAAGGACTGATGGTAAACTGCGCTATAACGAAATAAGTTCTTAAGAAAAAATGCAATTAAAACAGAAATGCAAACAAAATACAAGGCGCCTTCTTTTCCGTGTGCTATAACAAAGTCTTGTTGTAAAAATTCGAAATATTCGCCAAAATAACCGAACAAGCTCTCACGGTTTTCCCATACGGGCTTAACAATGGGTTCAATTTCTGTTATTAATTCACCAGACTCTTCCGTCTCAAAAATAATTTTTAAGAAAGGAATAAATAGGACAAGTGATAATAAGTTAAATATTACGAATAGTAAATTGCTTAGAATGACAATAAATGTCGTTCGCTTATAGATGAACGTAAGCTTAAATAATTGAACAATTCCTTTCACAGGGCACAAAAGTAGGATTGAATTTTGAATAACGTAGAAAAAATGGATTTGTTTTCCATAAACAAAAGTTTATTTATTCAATTGCTAATTTTTAAAATCATATTGACGCTGAAGTTTAATGAACAGGGAAACTTCTTGCTTTGCAAGTCAACTAAATAGCTAAAAACTAAAGACTAGATACTAAAGACTAGTAACAATTACTACTTTTGCAGTATGAGTTCAATTAGACAAAAAAAGGTACAGGCAGTAATTCAGGCTGAATTGGGGAAGTATTTTAGAGAAAATGCGCGTACAGTGTGTTTGGGGGCAATGGTTTCAGTAACAGAGGTTCGTATGGTTCCAGACATGTCTTATTTAAAAGCATACGTTAGCATTTTCGGACATAATGATGTGCAAGAGGTGTATAAAAATATCAAGGCACATAAAGATTCTATTCGATATGAGATGGGAAAAAGGTTAGGTAAAAGTTTAAGACGAATTCCTGATTTTAGTTTTTATATTGATGATAGCATTAGCTACGCACAAGAAATTGATAAACTTTTAGGGGAATAAATTAGTTTGAATTCCTCTTTTTATATAGCGCGGCGATATTTGTTTTCTAAGAAAACGCAAAACGTTATCAATATTATTTCAGGTGTTTCCATTTTCGGAATCATGATCTCGACCGCCGCAATGGTCATAATTCTTTCTGGTTTTAACGGGATTGAGGGGCTAGTTTTAAGAATGTTCAGCTCATTTGAGTCAGACATTGAAATAACTTCTGAGCAAACCAAAACGTTTGACAGGACATTTATTCCAGAGCAAGTCTACCAAATTGATGGGCTAATTAATTATTCTGAGGTCATTGAGGAAATTGCTATTGTCAAGCATTTGGACAATTTCATTATCGGAACAATAAAAGGAGTTGAGGAATCTTTTTTGGAAATGAGTGAAATGGATAACCACCTTTTAGATGGCCGTGGAATCATTGAAGATGAGTATGGACCTTTTGCTTTGATTGGTGGTGGGGCAATTGAGAATTTAGATGGTTATATTTATCAATACGAAGGACAGTATGAATACTTTACAATCTATTCTCCCAATAGAGATGAGCGTATTAGTCGCAATCAATTAAAGAATATAGATGCTTTTACAACCTCACAAATCCCAATTGTTGGTGTATTTAGTTATAATAATGATGTTGATCAAAACTACTTAATCGTTCCGTTAGATTATGCTTCAGATATTTTTAATTATAAAAATGAAATATCTCAAGTTGAAATGGATTTTGCAGAAGGGACAGACTTAAACCAGAAAAAAGCCGAGTTAGAATTGATGCTTGGTGGAAGTTTTCAAGTTAAAACAAGCTTTGAGCAAAATCAATTGATTTATGAAACCAGTCAAAGTGAAAAATGGATTACCACCTTATTGTTAGGTTTTATTTTCTTTTTGGCCACATTTAATATGGTCGCCTCCATTACAATGTTGGTAATTGAGAAAAAAGAAAATATGAAAACCTTGCATGCATTAGGAGCAAAAGCAATTCAGTTACGGCGCATTTTCTTTTTTGAAGGATTATTGATTAATTTCATTGGCTTGTTGTTGGGGCTAGGACTTGGGTATGGTGTTTGTTATCTTCAACAAGAATTTGGTTTAATAGCTATGAATAATAGCGTAGAGGAATATTTTCCAATTATTTTAAAATGGGGAGACTTATTCTTAATTTTAACCATAACAATGACATTTGGAACCTTGGCAGCTTATTTGCCAAGCAGATTTTTAATACAACGCATAATTAAAGAATAGCATGATAAAAAAAGCATTACTTCTACTCACATTAATCATATCAGTTGCTGGAATTTCTCAAAACAGAATGACACCAGAATTGTTGTGGAAACTGAAAAGAGTTGGAAATATTCAGGTATCACCTGATGGAGAACAAGTATTATTTAGCTTAAAAACCTACGATTTAAATAAGAACGGCGGAAGCAGTGATCTATATGTGGTGCCTGCTGCAGGAGGAACACCGAAACAAATCACAAATCGACCAGGAAGCGAATTTGATGCCCAATGGCGTCCAGATGGTCAGAAAATTGCTTTTTTGGCAACGCCTGAAGAAGGTTCTGAAACATCTATTTTCGAAATTAATCCTGATGGATCTGATTTAGCACGCATTTCATATGGAGCAGGTCAAATCAATGGATTTAAATATTTCCCTGATGGTAAAAAGATTGTTTTTATCAAAGATGTGAAATTGAACAAAGTTAAATCTCAAGAAATAGTGTCAGATCTTCCTCAATCTAATGCGCGAGTAATTGATGATTTAATGTATAGACATTGGGGATCTTGGGATGATGGACATAGATCTCATATTTTCTTTGCTGTTATTCAGGATGGAAAAATGCAAGGGACAGGAATTGATATCATGAAAGGTGAAAACTATGACGCGCCATTAAAACCTTTTGGAGGGATGGAGCAAATAACAGTTTCACCAGATGGAAATAGTATTGTTTATGCTTGCAAAAAGATGGAAGGTTTAAACTATGCAATTAGTACGAATTCAGATTTGTATGTCTACAATGTTTTATTGGGGAATACCAATAATATGACAAAAAAATATACGGGATATGATCTTGATCCAAGTTACTCTGCCGACGGTAAAAAAATCGCTTGGTTAAGTATGGAACAAGACGGTTTTGAGTCTGATAAGAATGATATCATGGTGCATGATTATGAGACACAACTTACGACTAATTTAACGCAAGCATTTGATTTAACTGTGTCTGGTTTTGTGTGGGATGATACAGGAGAAAAAATCTATTTTAAATCAGTTAAAGAGGCAACTTATCAATTGTTTGAATATGATTTGAAGAAGAAAGCCGTGCGTCAAATCACCGAAGGGATGCATAATTATACTTCAATTGCATTTGCAGGTGATCAACTAATTGGTGGTAAACAATCAATGAATCATCCGACGGATATTTATGCGGTTAATATTAAGAAAGGAACTGAAACGCAACTCACAGATGTAAATAAAGAGATTTATGACGATTTAGAAATTGGAAAAATTGAAAAGCGTTGGGTTGCTACAACAGATGGGAAAAAAGAATTGGTTTGGGTAATTTTCCCTCCTAATTTTGATAAGGATAAAAAATACCCAGCATTGTTATATTGCCAAGGTGGTCCACAAAGTGCCGTAAGTCAGTTTTTCTCTTACCGTTGGAATTTCCAATTAATGGCAGCAAATGATTATATCATTATTGCGCCAAACAGAAGAGGGTTGCCAGGTTTTGGACAAAAGTGGAATGATGCTATTTCTGGTGATTGGGGTGGTCAACCAATAGATGACTATATTTCAGCTGTAGATGAGTTGAAAAAAGAACCTTATATCGATCAGAATAATATTGGTGCAGTTGGCGCTAGTTATGGAGGTTATTCTGTTTACTATTTAGCCGGAATGCATGAAAACCGTTTTAAAACATTCATCTCTCATTGTGGGTTGTATAACTTAGAGTCTTGGTATGGTACAACGGAGGAACTATTCTTTGCAAATAAAGATATTGGAGGACCTTATTTTAATCAAATGGTGCCACCGAGTTATGCAAAATATTCTCCACATAAATTGGCGAAAAATTGGAACACTTCAATGCTGATCTTTCATGGTGAACAGGATTTTAGAGTTCCTTTAAACCAAGGAATGGAGGCATTTCAAACACTACAAATTAAAGGAATTGATAGCCGTATGATTTTGTTTCCAGATGAAAATCATTGGATTTTATCTCCTCAAAATGGTGTGTTCTGGCACCGTGAGTTTTATGGTTGGCTAGATAAGCACTTGAAGTAAATCCTAAAACAACTCTTGAAAATATTGGGTTCTAAATACACGCTTGTTTTACTGCTTGGGTTGTTGTCAAATTCAATTTTTGGGCAGTTTGAAATTTCAGGTTATGTCAACCTGCCTGATGGATGGCATAATGAGATCTATCTTTCAGTAATCTACGATTATAGAGAGATGACTGATGTTCAAAAAAAGCAAATAATTGCGGCAGCACCCGTCAATGACTCTAGTGGATATTTCGAGTTTTCAGAGCATTTGTTTGTTGAAAAAGAGCTGATTTATCGTTTACATTTAACTACCGATAAAGAAGAGGTGGAAGTCTATTTAGCAGATTTTTCTAAGAATGGATTTGGTTATAATCACATTGTGTTTCAGGCACAAAAAGGTGATGTGGTCTCTATAGAGGCGGGCGAATCGCGTATTTTTGGAGATGTTGTTTCTGAAAACAAGGCGGTTCAATCATGGCAATTATTGAATCGTGTTGAGCAAGATTATCGATCAAGAATATTTGAATTAGGAGATAATCAGCTTGGGCACTTAGATGTAGAGCATCAAAAAAACATGTTAGAGGTTGTGGAGGGAAAAGGGATTGTAGCAGGAACAATTGCAGCCTTTTTTCTTTTGAAAGAGGATGTAGAATTATCAAGTGGATATATAGAGGCTTTTAAAGAAAGTAGGGAGTATTTCTATGAAATATTGGAAGAGTTAAAGGTTTCTCATCCTTTTTACGCCGATCGTTTAAGTAAAGAGTTGGCAGTTATTGATTTGCAATTGAATGGGGATGAGTTAGACCAAGTTAAACAGGAGAATACAATTCTGAAAATTATTGCAGTAGGATTGCTGCTATTGGTTGTGATATTACTTTTTTTGCTGAGGAAAAATAAAAAATCACCACCACTTATTGATCTAACGCAACAGGAAATGAAAATCCAAAAACTCATTTTAGAAGGTTTGTCAAATAAAGAGATTGCGGATGAATTATTTATTAGTGTTAGCACCGTAAAGACCCATATCAATACATTGTATAAAAAAAGAGGGGTGTCATCAAGAAAGGAACTGGTTTTGAAAGAATCAACCGGGGTCTAGTCCCTTTTTCAACCCTAGTTTAACCAAAGTTTTAGCTCAATTTTCAGAGGTTTGTTTAAAAAAAATAAACATGCTAAATTTGAAATATTTATTGCTCTATTTTGGTCTTGCAACAAAAATAGTGGTGGGTCAAACGGTTGTTGTTGATTCACTTTTTTTTGAGGAGACTCAGGATTACCGAACTTATAAAGTTTGGCTTCCTATTGATTATGATTCAAGCCAAATTTATCAAACTGTTTATTGCTTTGATGGTGATTTTCTATTCAATATTCTCGCTGCAAATATTGAGATTTATTCAGATCCTTTTATTGGTGCTATGCCGCCCACCATTCTTGTAGGCATTTTCTTTGATCAAAGAAATGATGATATGGGAATTGAGTGGAATGAAGGGGAGTTAAGTGAGAGGGGAGTCGCGTTTATGAGGTTAGTAGAGGAGAAAATTTTTTCTGCTGTGTCCGATAGTTATAATGTTTCTGACTATAAGGCTGTGGTGGGACATTCAAATTCAACCACTTTTGCTCATTTCTTTCTGGAGGGAAAAAATCCCTTGTTTCACGGTTATCTCACATTAAGTCAATTTGAGTTGTCAACAGATGTTCTTCGATACTCTAAGCTGAAAAAAGAATTAAAAACACCTATTGATATGGTGACAGTTACGGGAGGTTTGGATGCAGCGTATCGAGTGGAATCAGGTAGGGTCTTGGATGAATTGTTGGATTCATTAGCAATAACAAATCTCACGCATACACATTTAATGATTCCTGACGCAAACCATTTAACTATTGTGCCACAAGGAATTCCGTTGGGTTTAGAAGAGCTTTATAAGAGTTATGGAGAAAGAATTCAAGCAGAAGATTTAATAGAGGCGGGTTGCTTGAAGTTTCAGACTCCAATAGAGGTTGTGGATAGTATAAATAATAAACGGATAGATAAATATGGCATTGATCTTACTTACAGCGTAGAGGATTTAGATTTGCTATTTGAATTATTTGTTGCAGAAAAAGATAGTGTTGGCGTTTCGCAAGCAACAAGTATTTATGCTGACTTATTGCAAGATTCGACCGAATATTTCTACGAAGCACAGTGTTTGGAGATGATGGGTGCCTATCATTCTGCGGAAAAATCATATCTGAAGCATCTTGGCTATTCTGGCTACATTGGGTATTGGTCTTATGTTCGGTTGGTTTGGCTCTATGCTAATAAGTTGAATGATGATGTTGCCGCAGTTGAGTGGTGTGGGGCTGGTTTAAAAAAGCTAGAAGATGATCGATTCATTAATGAGTTGGTAAGAATAGAAGGGAAGTATCCTGAAAGTATTAATAGTTGTATTGCTACGCTTGAAGAATATGTTGCTGTGGCAAGCTCGGAAGAATTGCAATTGGCCGTGCAAGCTAGTTTAGCAAAACTATACAGAAAAGCTGGTGATGATGAAAGGGCGCTCTATTATGAGAATTTAATTCGTTAAAAAATGGCAGCAATCACCTTTTCTTTATAAGACTGTCCAATTGGGATGCTTTTTTCGCCAAGAACCAATGTGCCACTATCAAGTGCGCTTACAATATTTTTGTTAACAATGAATGATTTGTGACACCGTATAAAATGTTTAGAAGGAAGTTTTTCTTCTAACGATTTTAAAGACATTAACGCAGTTATTCGACCGGTTGAAATATGGAAGGATACATATTCGCGCATCCCTTCAATGTACTTTATGTCAGCGTACAAAATTTTGTACAATTTGTGGTCCGCTTTTACAGTGAGGTAGTCTGTTTTAAATTCTGGGCTTTCTGTTTTGCCTTTTCTAAGGTCGTAAAGTTCGTTTGCTTTTTGTGCGGCTTTTAAAAACCGATCAAATGCGAATGGCTTTAATAAATAATCAACGGCTTCCAACTCAAAACCTTCAATTGCATAATCTTGGTAGGCCGTAGTGAAAATTACAAGTGGTTTTTCTACTAATGATTTAACTAAATCAGTCCCTAGCAAATCAGGCATTTGAATGTCAGTAATAATTAAATCAATATGCTTTTCTTGAATTACTGTTAAGGCTTCAACTCCGCTCTTGTAACATCCAACCAATTCTAAAAAAGGAATTTTACCAACATAACTTTCAACTAAGTTTCTAGCCAATTGTTCGTCATCAATAATTATGCACTTCATTTTTTTAGGTTTATTTTAAGAATAGATGAGTAAGACTTTTTGTCCATTTTTAAGACTAAGTCATGTTGGTTAGGGTAAAGTAAAACAAGTCGTTTGCGAACATTCTCCATACCAACTCCGCCTACTTTATCTTTTGTAGATTTACTTTCTCCACTAACACTGTTAGATACCACTAGTTTTAGTGTTTCACCTTCGTCTTTTATGATGATTTTTATCCACCCATTTACTTTGTCGTGATGATTGCCGTGTTTAAAGCTGTTTTCTATAAATGGAATCAATAATAAGGGGCGTATCAGTAATGTTTTGTCCGTGATGTCAATATCAATATAAATATTACTGTCATCTTCATCACGCAATAATTGCAACTTAATAAAGCTTTGAATGTGTTCAATTTCTGCATGGAGTGAAACATATTTTTTGTCTCCTTCATAAGTTACGTAGCGTAATATATCTGAAAGCTGCAAAATCGCTTCACCTGTTTTATTATTGTCAAATTGAGAAAGAGAGTAAATGTTGTTTAGTGTGTTGAATAAAAAGTGTGGATTAATTTGTGCTTTCAATGCGTTGGTTTCTGCGGTTAGCATTTTATTCTGCAACTCCATGCTTTCTTTCGTTTTTAACTGCAGTAGGACCGATTTTCTAATTAATGCACCAATAATAATAGGCGGCATAAAAGACATGATTCGTCCCATGATTATGAAACTGAAAGAACGGTTACTAAAATGCCGCACATCAAGAGGGTAATTTGTGTCCAAAAAAGCTTCTAGGTAACTAAGGCAAATAGTTAGTATCGCAATTAAAGAAAGCAATGAAAACAAATAAAAAGCCTTCCGTCCTTTTTCAAAAAAATTAGGAAGCAAGCTCAGCATGTTAATGTAGAACAGTATAATTTGTGGAATTATAAAGGCGGCAACACGAATCAGAACAATGTCTAAATCACCAGTGGGGGAAAGTAGACTGCATACGACAATATAGAATAGTATCCATACGACAAAAGAATATCTAATTGCATTTTTCACAAAGACAAAGTTATAGAATGTTTTATCAAGAGTTTTTTTTAATCAACAAAACACAATTCTTTGTCAAGATTGACCGCGCTTTTCTCAATTATTATTTTTTTATTGGTTGAATTTAAAGTAGATGACCGTTCATTGATGAAAAATGATAATTCGTGGAAAAAATATTAAAGATTAAAATTATTGTAACAAATTTGCAAACAATTCCGTCTTTGAATTGTTTGTCAAAGACAAAATTGAATTAATAAGCTGATTATGCAAAAGTTACTTTGGAGTGCTCTATTTGTGCTCACTACATTATTTACTTTTGGCCAAGATAAAGTTACTCTTAGTGGTAATTTAAAAGATGCCGAAAGTGGAGAGGATTTAATTGGGGCAAGAGTTGTCGTTGCGGAATTGCCCGGAGTTGGGGCTTTAACAAATGACTATGGTTTTTATTCTTTAACCATTGCGCCCGGCACTTATACCATTTCTATAAAGTCTTTGGGGTTTGAAACTGTAACCCAACAAATGGATTTAACTGCAGATAAAACCTTTGATCTCGAAATGAAGGTTGAAGGAAAGGTTTTTGGAACAGTGACCGTAACTGGCGAGAAACTGGATGAGAATATTACATCTGCAGAAATGGGGGTGGATAAGATCAATATGAAAGATATTGAGAATATTCCTGTTTTGTTCGGAGAAAAGGATATTTTAAAAACATTGCAATTGTTGCCTGGTGTTAAGTCAGCAGGTGAAGGTAGTGCTGGTTTTTTTGTGCGCGGAGGTTCGGCAGATCAAAACTTAATTTTATTAGATGAGGCTCCTGTATATAATGCGTCTCACTTATTAGGGTTCTTTTCTGTTTTCAATTCAGATGCATTGAAAGATGTGAAGCTTTATAAAGGTGGTGCACCGGCAGAGTTTGGAGGGCGTCTTTCTTCGGTTATGGATATTAAAATGAAAGAAGGGAATTCAAAGCGCCTATCTGTTAGTGGTGGTTTAGGGTTGATTTCTTCTAAATTAACTATTGAGGCACCTATTGTTAAGGATAAAGGATCGTTTATTGTTTCTGGACGAAGAACTTATGCTGATATTTTCTTGAATTTTTCAAAAGATGAGCGCGCGCAAAACTCCATCCTTTATTTTTATGATTTAAATGCAAAAGCAAACTACCGCCTAGGAAAAAAAGACCGTATCTTCCTTTCAGGTTATTTCGGTAGAGATAATTTTGGTTTTGCTGATCAATTTGGTTTTGATTGGGGAAATGCAACGGGTACTTTTAGATGGAATCACTTATATGGCGATCGTTTGTTTGGTAATACCTCTGTGATTTTTAGTAATTATAACTATAAAATTAAGTTTGGTGCAGAAAATGAAACCTTCCAAATTGGATCTGAAATTCAGGATATAAACGTGAAAGAAGATTTTGATTTCTATATTAATTCTAAAAACACAATGAGTTTTGGAGGGAATATCATTCACCATACTTTCCGCCCAGGAGAAATTGAAACAGGTTCTGATATTGGTTTTGTTTTGAATGATATTGAAAACCGTTATTCATTAGAGTCTGCTGCGTATATTTCAAATGAGCAAAAAATTAAAAAAAGATGGAAAGTTGTTTATGGCTTGCGTTTTTCAAACTTTACGCAAATTGGTCCAGGTAACATCTTTTCTTATGATGCTGAAGGGAATGTTTCTGATACAACTGTTTACGGAGATTGGGAGCCAGTATCGTCTTATAATGGATTATCGCCAAGAATAAGCTCTAACTTTAGTATTGATGAAAAAAGCTCAGTAAAAGCTTCGTATGCTAGAACCTACCAGTACATTCATTTAGTGTCTAACTCTACTTCGTCATCTCCAACAGATATTTGGGTGCCTTCAAGTAATAATATTGAGCCTCAGGTTGCTGATCAGGTTTCTGTGGGTTATTTCAGAAACTTCTATGATAATATGTTAGAGTTTTCTGGAGAGGTTTATTATAAAGATATGCGCCGTGTAATTGATTATCGTGACGGTGCTGAGGTAACGCTAAATCCAACTGTCGAAGGGGAGTTGCTATATGGAGTTGGAAGAGCCTATGGTGTTGAGTTATTGTTGAAAAAACGAAGAGGAAAATTCACAGGTTGGGTTTCTTATACACTTTCAAGAAGTGAGCGTAAGTTTGATGAGATTAATGATGGTGTGTGGTACGCTGCGCGTCAAGATAGAACGCATGATGTTTCGTTAGTTGGGATGTATAATTTTACTGATCGTTTAACAGCGTCCGCTACATGGGTTTATTACACTGGGAATGCAGTTACTTTCCCAAGTGGTAAATATCCAATTGATGGACAAATTGTTAATCTTTATAGTGAGCGAAACGGATACAGAATGCCAGATTATCACCGTTTAGATTTAGGGGTGACTTTGGAGAATAAAAAATTCAAAACAGTTCTTGATCCTGAATCAGGTGAAGAAATGCAGGTTCCAAAAAGATTTGAGTCAAGTTGGAACTTCTCAGTGTATAATGCATATGGACGTGAGAACGCATATTCAATTAGTTTTCAGGAGAACCCTGAAACAGGACAAACAGAGGCGGTTCAATTGGCTTTGTTTAAAATCATTCCTTCTATCACTTACAATTTTAAATTTTAAAACATGAAAAAGTTAGCATTACAATTTGCTGCTATTGCAGTTTTAGCACTTTCGTTTTCATGCGAAAAAGTGATTGATATTCCTTTGAATGAAGCCGATCAAGAGATCGTTGTTGAGGCTGTGGGAAGAAATTTCTTAGGAGAGAGTTATGTATTGTTGTCTAAAACTGGGAGTGTTTATGACGATAGCGGATTTGAAAAATTGACCGACGCAGTAGTTACGGTTACGGATCAGGATGGAGTTGAAACGATTTTTACGCATGATCCGCTGAATCCCGGTAAATATATTGCGCCTGATTTTGCTGCAATGCCAAATAGTGCATACAGTTTAAATATCGTAACAGATGGTAAAACCTTGACTTCGTCGAGTACCACTAACTCTATTCCTACATTGGATTCTTTGAGCTATATAGCGGTTCCTCCTGGTTTTGGTTCAGAGGATACTACTTTTTTGCTCTTCTATAACTTTGTTGATAATGGAGATGAGACAAATTTTTATCGTGTTAAAGCATGGGTAAATGGTAAGGCTGATAATAACTATTATATCGGGGATGATGTTTTAGGAAATGGACAACCTGCCTCTGCTCCTATTTTTGCTACAGAAATAAAATCGAAGGATACTGTTCATATTGAATTATTGTCTATGGATGAGGATACGTACAAGTATCTGTTTACACTAAATAGTAATCTTTCTTCTGGAGCATTTGGTGCTACACCGGCAAATCCCGTAACTAATATTGATGAAGCTATTGGTTATTTTGGAGTTTATATGGTGGATTCCATGTCAATAGTAATGCCGTAAAATTAATTATATGAAAAAGGGGGTAGGTTTTGTAGTAATAGCTTTGTTTGCTTTTTTTAGTTGCGAAAAGGTGGTGCAAATTCCATTGAATGAGGCTGAGCCGCAAATTGTTGTTGAAGGGGTGGTGAAAAGCCTTGTTGGTGAAAGTTATGTATTGCTTTCCAAAACAATTGGGCCGTATGATTCGGTAGATGCTATACAGAACCTGTCAGGTGCTTTGGTAGAGGTGTCTGATGGTGTTGGTGGTAGCTTTGTTTTTGCAGAAGATCCATTAGTTAGTGGACGTTATGTGCATCCTACTTTTAGTGTAATGCCAAATACTAATTACAATCTTGATATTTCTTACGAAGGACAGTTCTTGAATGCAGCTTCTCGTTCGTTAACATTGCCGCAAATTGATTCTTTCTTTGTTTATCAAAATATTGGAGGTCCAGGGCAAGAGCCGGACGATACTTCAAATATTCTTATTTACACGGTTTCAGATAATCCGGCAGAAAAGAACTATTATCGTTTTGTGCTTTGGGTAAATGGTGTGAAAGAGAATGCTATTTTTATTGAGACAGATGATTTGGGGAATGGAGAGACTTATACTTCTCCGTTTTTTGGAATTTCATTTAATTCGTTAGATACTGTTTATGCAGAGTTGTGGTCAATGAATAAGGCAAACTATGATTATTTCTCGGCGCTTTATACAAATCTGAATCAAAGTCCGTTTAGCGCTGCTCCAGCAGATCCTCCTTCTAATGTTGAGAATGGCATTGGGTATTTTGGTGCATTTATGGTTGATACAGTCTCGATAATAATACCGTAAATTATTCGTTAATTTGTAGTATGAAAACTTCTTTCTTTTTTTTCATATTGCTTTTTACTTTTTCTAGTTGTGAGAAGGTGATTGATTTGCCTTTAAATGAAGCCGAGCAAACATTGGTCGTTGAGGCGGTGATGAAAGATCGAGTCGGAGCAAATTATATTATACTTTCTAAATCTGGTTCTGTTTACGAAGATCAAAATTTTGAAAAGGTGGAAGATGCAACGGTGAAGGTAACGGCAGAAGACGGTACTGTTTATGATTTTCCGCATCAAGGCAATGGTTTGTATAATTTGCCTGATTTTGCAGTTGTTCCATCAGCGAGTTATGATATTGAAATTAACGCATTAGATCGAGTAATTTCGGCAACTTGCAGTGTGCCTACCAAGCCTGAAATTGATTCCCTCACTTATTTGACTTTGACAGGTACTTTTGGTGTGCCAGAAGGTGATACATTAAATCTGATTTCGTTTCACTCAGTTGATAATGGAGCTGAAAAAAACTATTATTTGTTAAAGATTTTCCGCAATGGGCGTGAAAATAGCGGGTACTATTTGGGGAATGATGATTTTATAAATGGAATATATTACGAAGCGCAATTCTTTGGGTCGGAAGCGAAACCAAAGGATACTGTCTTCGTGGAAATGATTTCAATGGATAAGGCTAACTATGATTATTATGTAGGGTTGTCTAATAATTTGGGAAGTGGGCCGTTTAGCGCTGCGCCGGCTAATCCTCCTTCAAATCTAAATGGAAATGCACTAGGTTTCTTTGGTGCCTATTCAACGGATACAATTAGTATAATTCTACCCTAATAGATTAATGCTTTCGAGTTTAAAGCATGTCTAAATCTGTACTGTTTTCTTGTGCTTTTTTAATGACGTAGGTGTTTGAGCATTTGTCATGAAATGCTTGTAGGTCATCTGATATGAATGATCCTGGAGCCGTGATTACTCGTGATATTGTACGCAAAAAATATTGAATAAAACGGGGTGTTTCTTTGTCTATAGTTACGATTTTAGATTTCGTTAAATGCTGACCAAGTGTTCCCTTTAGCATTGCTTCGCATATTAAATAATAAGAGAACCGAATGCAAGAATAAATCAGAATCATTACCCAAAAACTAAGAGGTGCTTGAAGACTTGGTTCAATTATTAGGTTGATGATTGATAAGGTGAGTGCATTTGAAAAGATAAAATCAACAATAAAGTTGATCATTCTTGATCCTTCTGGTGCAATGGGCAAATTATTCGGGTACGGCTCTTGAAATAACATGGGTGCGAAGTTAGTCCTTTTTTCTAATTAGTTAGTGGCTTTTTTATTGGCATTTGTCCGGTTGAATTCTAGTTCTGTTTTCTATTTCTTTTAGGTCTCGATTGGTTTAATGGTGAGTTGTTATTTCGAGCTCGTCTCATCAGAAAAAGAGGGGATATTCTTTTTTCTAAAAAACAGTTATTCACAAATAGTTCACAATCTCCCACTTTTTACCACAGTGGTCATTTTTCAAAAAATCCAGTAAAATCGGTAACTTTTAACTATTTTTGAAGTATAGTAATGAATAACAGTCACAAAAGTTATCAACAAAGCTGATTTAGGTGGTAATTTGTGGGAGTTTAATAATTATTTTTACATTTTAATCAGAGAATGTCAGGATTAGTAGGAGAATATGAGTGCAAATTAGATTCTAAAGGGAGGTTCCTCTTCCCTGCTGGACTAAGAAAGCAATTGGATCCGGCTGCTAACGAGGTTTTCATGATGAACAAGGGGTTTGAAAACTGTCTTTCGCTTTATCCAATGAATGAATGGGAGAAAGTGAGTTCAAAGTTGTCAAAGCTTAATTTGTTCAAACCGAAAAACAGGATGTTCTATCGATTATTTCATCAAGGCGCTAAGCAATTATCGCTTGACCGTTCAGGTCGAGTTTTGATTCCAACAGCATTGATGGAGCGAATCGGATTAAAAAAAGAAATAATGTTAACTGCTTACAACGATAGGATAGAGGTGTGGGATAAATCAGAGTACTTCCAAGTACTAAATGAAAACATGGGTGATTTCTCTGATTTAGCTGATGAAGTTATGGGGGAAATTGACTCGAATGACGAATAACGATTATCACGTTCCGGTATTATTTAACGAATCATTAGATGCGCTAGAAATAGCTGCAGATGATTTGGTGATTGACGTAACCTATGGAGGTGGCGGTCATTCACGTGAAATTCTTAACCGTTTGGGTGAGGGTGGAACATTGTTGGCGTTTGATCAGGATGATGATGCTGCTGCTAATTTGATTGAGGATGAACGATTGGTTTTTGCAAATTCCAATTTTCGATTCATGATCAACTTTGTTAAGTTTTATGACTTGCTAGGGGTTGATTCGATTTTGGCAGATCTTGGAGTGTCTTCTCATCAATTTGATGCTGGTGATCGTGGTTTTTCTATTCGAGAAGAGGGTGAGTTAGATATGCGGATGAATCAAAGTTCTGCATTGACTGCTTATCATGTGGTGAATAAGTATGTAGATAAAGAGTTGTATCGCATATTTAATTCTTATGCGGATCTCAAGAATGTGCATAAAGTAGTTCAAACAATTTTAAAGGAAAGAAGGTTGAATCCGATTCAAACTACCAAGCAGTTGGTTGATTTGATGAAGGGGTTGGTGAAAGGAAATAAGCAGACGCAGTTTTTGGCGCAAGTGTTTCAGGCAATTCGAATTGAGGTGAATGATGAGATGGGGGCGTTGGAGGATTTTTTGGAGCAAACGGTGCCTGTTTTAAGAGAGGGAGGAAGGTTGGTTGTTATTTCGTATCACTCAATTGAGGATCGAATGGTGAAGAATTTTATTCGCTCTGGAAACTTTACTGGAGAATTAGATAAGGATATGTATGGTGTGGTGCAAAAGCCACTCTCTGCAGTAAATAAAAAACCGATTGTGCCAACGGCCGAGGAAATTGAAAGAAATCCGAGAGCTAGAAGTGCAAAAATGAGGATAGCAATTAAAGGATGAGTGCAAACGAATTTGTCGATAAAGAAGGAATAGATGCGCGCGAAACCTTGAAAGCGGTCAAGGAGAAAAAGAAGACTGCTAAAAAAGAGGTGGCGCAATCTAAAAGAACTTTTGTTCAAATAATGAATGGGGAGTTTTTGTCACGCGACAATTTTGTGACGAATCTACCCTTTGTTTTTTTTCTTGGTTTTTTGTTGGTGGTGCTAATTGGGTGGGGGTATTATGCTGAAACGGTAACAAAGAAAGAAGTGACTTTGGAGAAGGAATTGGGGGAGTTGAATTCTGAGTATTCCACTTTAGGAAGTACTTATAATGCAATGAGGGGGAGAAGGTCTGTGGAGCAAAAATTAATTGGAACGGGAGTAGAGGAGAGTTTGATTTCTCCTAAAAAAATTAGAGTAAAAAAATACGTTTTTAACAGTGGAAGATAATAAGCAAATAATGCTTAAGTCGTACGTAATGTACATTCTTGTTGCAATCGCTATGCTGGTTGTGATTGGTCGTGTAGTTGCTATACAGTACGGTGATGTTGCTCCACGTCCTATTGTTTCTGATAATGATACATTGGGAGAAATGCCAACCAGAGTGGATTCTATTCAGCCTATGCGTGGGCGTATTTTGTCTGATGATGGAAGTGATTTAGTGACTTCTATTCCAATTTATAAGCTTCACATGGATGTGACGGTGGTTAAAAAGGGGCTTTGGGATGATGAGTTGGATTCTTTAGCTTGGAATTTGGCACAAGTTTTCCCTAAAAGAAACGCGCTGGAATGGGAGGGTGATTTGAGAAAGGCAAGATCTGATAAGAATAAGTATTTCCCAATTCAGAATAATGTGAAGTATGATGTTTTGCAAAAAGTGCGTGAATTCCCAATTCTTAAACTGGGTCAGTTTAAGGGTGGTTTTATTGAGGAGAAAGAGTCGAAGCGTCAAATGCCTTATGGTTTGTTGGCAAAACGAACATTGGGTTCTTCTCAGCGTGAAGGTGCAATGGATGTAGGGTTAGAGGGTGCGTTTGATGATTATTTGTCTGGTGAGTATGGATTGATTGCTAAGCATTATGTAAGTAATGGGTGGAAACCCGTATCTGGTGATTATTTGAAAGAGCCTGTTCCGGGTGCTGATATTGTAACGTCTATCGATATTGATATTCAGGATGTGGCAGAAAATGAGTTGAAGAAACAGTTGGAGGCGCAAGAGGCTTTGTATGGTTCTGTGGTGTTAATGGAAGTTGAGACTGGTTTTGTAAAAGCAATTGCAAACTTAAAGCGTGCGGGTGATGGGGAGTATTATGAGTCGTATAATCATGCGGTTGGTTTGAAAACAGATCCTGGTTCAACGTTTAAGCTAGCAACTTTAATGGCCTTATTGGAGGATGGGAAAGTTTCAATTACCGATTCGGTAAATGCTGTAGGGAAGTATGAGTTTTATAATGAAAGCTTTGTGGATTCAAATCCATGGGGGTACGGTAAAATTACTATTCAACGTGCGTTTGAAGTCTCTTCAAATGTCTTTTCTAAAATTACTAACCGTGCTTATTATGATAATGAACAGAAATTTGTCGACCGCTTAAAGTCTTTTGGTTTGGGAGATAAATTAGGGTTGGATATTGCGGGGGAACCAAAGCCTACGCTAAAAAATGTTGGTGAAGATGGTTGGTCTGGTATTACGCTTCCATGGATGTCTATTGGTTATGAGGTTGAGATTACACCTATTCAGACATTAGCATTTTACAATGCGGTTGCTAATAATGGGGAGTTGGTAAAGCCGCAATTTGTAACAGAGGTTCGCAGAGATGGTAAGGTAATTGAAAAGTTTGATAAAATCGTACTTAATGAGCAAATCTGCTCTGAGCAGACGATTGAGAATTTGAAAATTTGTTTGGAGGGTGTGGTTGAGCGAGGAACAGGTGAAAACTTAGAAAGTACAAACTTTAAAATTGCAGGTAAAACTGGTACAGCTAAATTGGCCAATGGTGCTTTGGGGTATAGTAATCATTATCAAGCGTCTTTCGCAGGTTACTTTCCTGCAAATGATCCAAAGTATTCTTGTATAGTGGTTATTGCGGGTCCAACAAAGCAGATTTACGGGGCGCAGGTTTCGGGAACTGTTTTCGCAAGTATCGCTAATAAGGTTTACTCTTCTTCTTTGCAATATCATCCTAATTATAATGGAATGCCACTTGATAAGGAGTCGTTGCCAATGGTGAAAACGGGGAGTGCACCTGAAACAATTGTGGCGTTGAATAAGATGCGAATCAAGCATCCTAATAATGTGCCTCACTCTGGTTATGTGATGCCGCAAAATAAAGATGGAGAAGTGTTGTTGACGACTCAAAATATTGATAAAACTAAAGTGCCAAATGTGTCGGGTATGCCGTTGAATGATGCGGTTTATTTACTTGAGAATATGGGGTTGAAAGTGAGGGCTACAGGAAGTGGGAAAGTGTTGGGGCAATCAGTTCCAGCAGGAACAAAAATAACAGATGGTGAAACTATAAAACTTGTTTTAGGTTAATGCAAATTTTACAAAACATATTATATAAAGTGGGGCTTTTAGCCGTGCATGGTACATTGGATTTAGAATTGTCTCAAATTGATTTTGATTCTAGAGCCGTGAAGCCGGGTGCTGTTTTTGTAGCGGTCAAAGGAACGCAGGTTGATGGGCATAAATTTATTGCTAAGGCGATTGAATTAGGTGCAATTGCTGTTGTTTGTGAGGTTGTTCCTGATGAGCAGACTGAAGGTGTTACTTATGTGCAGGTGAAAGATTCGCATCAAGCATTGGCGTTTTTAGCTGCTAATTTTTATGGGAATCCTTCTCGCGAATTGAAGTTGATAGGCGTTACTGGAACAAACGGTAAAACTACAACTACAACATTATTGCATGATGTGTTTACGGGGTTGGGGTATAAGTCAGGTTTACTTTCTACTGTTGTCAATATAATTGGTCAAGAAGAGGTTCCTGCTACGCATACCACTCCTAATCCTATTGCGTTAAATGCTTTGTTGCGTAGAATGGTTGATGAGGGCTGTGTTTATTGTTTTATGGAAGTGAGTTCGCATGCGATCCATCAAAACAGAATTGCAGGATTGGATTTTGATATTGCAGGATTTACAAACATTTCTCATGACCATTTAGATTACCATAAAACGTTCAAGGAGTACATCTATGCAAAAAAGAAATTTTTTGATGATCTCGGTTCAAATGCTGTTGCAATTATAAATGCGGATGATGCAAATGGTGGGGTGATGGTGCAGAATTCAAAAGCTGCAGTGAAAACAATGGCGCTTAAAACCGTTGCAGATTATAAAGTGAAGATTGTAGAGAATACTTTTTCTGGATTAGTCCTGAAGTTGAATCATCATGAGTTGTGGACCAATTTGATTGGTGGCTTCAATGCGTATAATTTATTATTAGTGTTTGCTGTTTCTGTCGAGTTAGGAATTGAGGAAATGGATGTTCTGAGAGCGATTTCAAAGTTGAAATCAGTTGAGGGACGTTTTGAACATTTGCAATCTGAGAATGGTGTTGTGGCAATTATTGATTATGCCCATACGCCTGATGCACTTAAAAATGTTTTGGCTACAATTCAATCTGTTCGTACTAGAAATGAGCAGGTCATTACTGTTGTTGGTTGTGGTGGAGATAGAGATCGTACAAAGCGACCTTTGATGGCGGAAATTTCTGCATTACTAAGTGATAAGGTCATTCTAACATCTGATAATCCAAGAACAGAAGATCCTGAAGCAATTATAAATGAAATGAAGGTTGGTGTTCCTGCCGATCGCAGTTCAAAAGTAATGGCGATTACAAACCGCGAAGAAGCAATTAAAGTGGCTTGTGCATTAGCAGTGCCTGGTGATATTGTTTTGGTGGCAGGTAAAGGCCATGAAAAATACCAAGAGATTAATGGGGAGAGATTTCCTTTTGATGATCTCACATTAGTTAAAGAAACCCTTAAAAACCTGAATAAATAATGTTGTACTATTTGTTTACATATTTACATGAGTTAGGCGTTCCTGGAGCAGGCCTGTTTAATTATATCTCATTTCGAGCAGCAATGGCAATCATAACGTCTTTGCTTATTTCCATGGTGTTTGGTAAAAGAATTATTAATCTTTTACGCAGAAAGCAAATGGGTGAAACTGTTCGTGATTTAGGACTAGAAGGTCAAAAACAAAAAACAGGAACTCCAACAATGGGTGGAATCATCATCATTTTGGCAACCTTAATTCCTGCAATATTATTAGCGAAACTAGACAATATCTATATTATTATTCTAATAATTACCACAGTTTGGATGGGTTTTATTGGTTTTGTAGATGATTATATTAAAGTTTTTAGAAAAAATAAAGCAGGTTTAAAAGGTAAATTTAAAGTATTAGGTCAAGTTGGTTTAGGATTGATTGTTGGCTCTATGTTATATTTTAATGAGGATGTAACTATC
>CAKZPK010000295.1 GCA_937139035.1 uncultured Crocinitomix sp.
ACGCTTGCAAAAAATGATTGAGAAGTACGGAATTAGTGATAATCCAAACTTGCAAAATGATTTATTGTGCGGTAGTAAAGATATTATTTCTGTAGAGCCCATTCACCGTAGTATTGAATTAGCAACTGCCATTAGTAAAGACAATGAATTAAAACAATTGTTTTTAGAAAAGAATACAGTTGAAATTTGGGAACAACTAAATGGACACCCATTTAAAACCAAAATTCAAGACTATATTGACAAGTTTGGCGATCGTTGTGTTGGAGAATTAAAATTAGAAACGGTCTCTTTTAAACAAGATCCTACGCTATTTTTAGGAACCTTAAAAGCATTTGTTAAGCAAAATGTTACCACAAAAAGTACGGCGTCTACAATAGATCAAGATTTGAGAAATGCCGGCGAGAAAGAAGTTAAACAAGCATTAAAAAACAAACCTTACAAACGCTATAAGTTTAATAAAGGATTGAAAAAAACACGTTACTTCGTGAGTAATCGGGAGAACTTGAGGTATGAGCGTACACGCGTTTTTGGAATTACTCGTGAGATTTTTACGGCAATTGGTAAACGCTTTGCATCCAATAAAGCCATTTCACATCACCGTGATATCTTTTACCTGACTAAAGAAGAAATTTTTGCCTTTATTGATGGCACTTCTATCATGCGAGATTTAAAATCTCATATTGAAATTCGCAAAAAAGAATTTGAAAACTACAAAAATCAAGAAGCCCCAGCTGAGCGTATTACAACTTTTGAAACGGTTAATTATGCCAATGATTTTTTTAATAGCTCTCAAGAAATTGACCCTGATGCAGATTTGAGTGGACTAGGTTGTTGCCCAGGAATTGTTAAAGCAAAGGTTCGATTAGTTAAGCACCCTGATGAGGTTGAGAGTTTGGATGGAGACATCCTTGTTACGTCAAGCACTGATCCAGGATGGGTTACATTGTTTCCTACTGCATCTGCAATAATTGTTGAACGGGGCAGCTTATTAAGTCATTCTGCAATCGTCTCTCGCGAAATGGGAATTCCGTGCATTGTTGGTGTAACAGGTTTGTTAAAACAGCTAAAAACAGGAGATTTAATTGAAATGAACGGAAGTACAGGAACTATAAAAAGAATTGAAAATGAGTGAAAAACACTTAGATAAGGTCAATTTTGAATTCATAAGGTATGCCAACTGTTGGGAGGATGCTGATGTGTTAATTGAAGGATTGAATCTCAATCATAATTCTAAAGTTATGTCAATAGCATCTGCTGGAGACAATTGCTTTTCATTACTCAGTAAAGCACCTCAAAAAGTAATTGCAGTTGACATAAGTGAAGTGCAGCTTTTTTTAGTAGAGCTCAAAAAAGTGGCCATTAAGCGACTTGATCATACTGATTTCTTAGAATTTATAGGGATTCGAAAATCAAAAAAAAGACGCTCTTTTTTCGCGTTAATTAAGTCAAATTTAAGTGCAAATTGTCGCCAATATTGGGAGAATCAATTATCACAGATAGAACAAGGTTTGATTCATCAAGGCAAGTTTGAAAAATACTTTCAATTATTTAAAAACGAGGTTTTACCGACTGTTCATGATCGTACAATCGTAAATCAATTATTCGCTAAAAAAAATACTAGTGCCCAAATTGAATTTCACGATCAAGTATGGCACACTCCAGAATGGGAGAAAATGTATCGTCAATTTTTTGGTGTTGAAATGATGGGAACCCATGGCAGAGATCCTGAATTTTTAAAACATGTAAAAGGTTCTGTTCCTGATTTAATATTAAGTCGAGAAATGGAGCATTTGCGCAAAGAAGAATGCCACCGTAATTACTTTCTTTATTACATTTTATACAACGAATTTAACGAAGCCTTTTTACCTCATTACTTAAGAGAAGATAATTTCTACAACATTAAGGCTAATATTGATCGATTAGAATTACACCATGGATTATTAGATACTGCCTTGGACAATCATCCAGATTGCACGCATTTTAATCTAAGTGATATATTCGAATATATGGATACTGATCTCTTTAGAAATGTATCGAAAGATTTAATCAATCGATCAGCAGACAAGGCTATTTTTGCTTATTGGAACTTAATGATTCCACGTTATATTTCTTCAGAATTTTCTGATGAAGTGGATTATTTAAAAGAACAATCTGAAACGCTAAAAGAAAAGGATCTCGGGTATTTTTATGCGAACCTTATTTTTGATCAAAAGAAATGACACAGCAAGAGCTAATCAATATGGCCATTTATGCAGGACTTTTTCTTGCACTGTTCGGAATTGCTGAGCTCTTATATCATTATGCGAAAGTATATGTTGAAATAACTCGAAAAACGGTACATATTGGTACTGGGTTAATTACCTTAAGTTTCCCTATTTTTCTAACTACGCATTGGTCTGTTTTAATATTAACAGTATCATTTGTTGCCATTTTAGGAATCAGTAAAAAATTTGATTTACTAAAGTCTATAAACGGTATAAGCCGTAGTTCTAGAGGATCGATCCTCTACCCTATCATCATTTACTTGACCTATTGGATATTCACCATTTTTGATGATGTACTATTTTTCTATTTGCCCATTTTAATTTTAGCAATATGCGATCCTATTGCAGCCTTAACGGGCAAAAAATGGCCCATTGGTAAATACAAAATATTCAAGGAAACAAAAACCTTAATGGGCTCTTCTTGTTTTTTTGTTAGCTGTGTAATTTTAACAACATCCTTTGTTATTCCTTTAAGAGATAATTGGATTGAAATTGTTTGCGTTACCTTTTTCATTAGTTTTATAACTACGCTGGTTGAAGCAGTGTCACAAAAAGGATGGGACAACCTATTCATACCTTTAAGTGTTACGGCTTCGTTACTACTCAGTCAATATTTATTTCATTTTTAATCATGTCAGAAATTAGAATAATCAATCCTGAAATTAATGCTGATTTAGAGCATTTTTATGCCGTTGGAAAAGCCGTGCGCAATAGTGTCGCCTTTCAAGAAATTGGTTGGAATGACGATCATGGATTGGATCAATTCATTGGAGAAAGCAATTTAGATTTGCAATTATTTACAGCAAAATCAAACGAAGGTATTGGTAGGGTTGCAGCCGTTAAGTTTGACAATCAAGAAGAAGGAATTATTGGTTGGTTTGAATGTGCCGACTCGCAAACGTTAAGCGACTCATTAATGAATGCGGCCATAGATTTTTTAAAAAGCTACGGATGCAAAAAGGTTATTGGACCAATAAATGGGAGTACTTGGAACAATTATCGTTTTAATAAAACCGCCGAACAACCTATTTTACCTGGTGAACCTTTTCAACCACTTTATTATATTCGCTTATGGGAAAAATATGGTTTCAATGAATATTCAACTTACGAAACTACCCTTGCCCCTAATGATCTTTTTGAACCTATGACAATGGCTGAAGGACAGGAGTTAGCAGAGCAGTTCAATTTAAAAGTGGTATTCTACCCAACAGAACCTAGTTCTGAATTTTTGGACAAAATGTACGATTTTTATCATGCCTGCTTTCAATCCAATCCTTTGTTTCATTCTATAGACAAAGAAGCATATCATAAACTATCAAATAAGTTTGCGCAAATATTAAATGCAGAGCATTCATTACTTGTTACGGATAAAGAAGATAATCCCATTGCAGTAACGCTCACTTATAATGACGTATACCACGAACTGTACGAAGAAGGGAAAATCAAAGATCCATTACACGCTAAAAGGCGTTTATTAATAAAAACAATTGCTACGCATCCCGAATGGCAAGGCAAACAAATTGGTACGTTAATGATTAATTTAGTTCATAACCTTGCTAATGAGTCGGGCTATGAGGAAATTTACCATTTGTTAATGTTTAACAACAACTTGTCCGCCACAAAAGGAAAAGAAAAATTTGTGACAAAGAAAGTGAGAGAATATGCCATTTACACAATGGATTTATGATAAAGTCTTTACCACATCCAGTTTTTCATGACCTGCAATATTCATTTGAGCATTATGCAGACCGTACAGCCATTATTGATAAAGACGGTAGTAAATATACGTACAAGGAATTTGAGCAATTTATTTTAGGTGCTTATCAAAACCTACTAAAAAGAGGAATAAAAAAGGGAAGTAAAGTATTGGTTGCAGTTCCTATGTCAATGGAGCTTTATGCCCTATTAGAAGCTTTGTTTGCTTGCGGTGCAACTGCTATTTTTTTGGATCCTTGGATGAAAGGCAAGAAAATGGGAAGCGTTATTAACCAAGTTGAACCAGATTTATTTATCGTTACCAAAAAACTGAGCCGTATTACATGGTTGCTACCTGCTACTTGGAAGTTAGACAAATGGAAAGTAAATGGCGCAGCAAAAAACTCAGATAAATCACTTGATTTAGGTAACATTTATGCCGCATTGGACATTAAAGGTGAAGACAATGCCTTAATTACATTTACCAGTGGAACAAGCGGAGAACCCAAAGGAGCAAACAGAACCTTTTCATTTTTATATGCACAAGCTGAAACTTTAAAAGCCCACCTTGGAACAAACGCTCCGCCTTCTATTGATTATACTAATTTTCCGATTGTTGGTTTAGCTGCTTTTGCTCTGGGAAATAGCGTAGCAATTCCCCAATTAAACCTCATGAAATTGCATCAAACCAATCCGCAAGAGGTAACTGAGCAAATAACGAAACAAGCAGTAAATCGATTAATCGTTTCTCCGTCTCTCCTTAGAAAAGTTTTGGAAGCGACTAGTAGCAATCATTCTATTAAAACAGTAATGACTGGCGGCGCACCAATATCCATTCAATTAGTAAAAACGGCTCTAAAAAAATGTCCTACGATTTCTTTCGAAGCCATTTACGGATCTACCGAAGCAGAACCTATTTGTATTACAACGTTTACTGAAATCAACAATCAATTAGATCAACCTTTAAAAGGTGTTTATGTGGGTGCTCCTGTTAAAGAAGTACAACTAAAAATCGTTGATTATTCCTTAAAGTCACCAAGCGAATACAAGGGTGGGGTAATTGATGCAACTGATTTTATTAAACGTCAATTGTCATCTGGAAAAATTGGAGAAGTCGTTGTTACAGGCGATCATGTGAATAAAAACTATTACAAAAACCCAAAAGCGTTTAAGCAAAATAAAATTGTCGATCAAGATGGTGAAATATGGCATAGAACAGGAGACATTGGCTATCTTGAAAATGGAGTTTTATATTTAGTTGGGCGAGACCACCGTATAATGCATGGATCAGACAAAGATTACCACCCCTACCCAATTGAGCAGTTTTTAGAACTTAGATTTGGTATTTCAGATTTAGGCTATATTCAAAATATTGACGCAGACTTTTGTCTTTTCTATTACAGTAATAAGGACTTTGACGAATCTGAGATTAAACTGGCTATTGAGGATTGTGGTTATCCTATTGATAAAATCATCAAATCGAAAAAGCCACTTCGCCGTGATGCTCGTCATAAAAGCAAACTACAAATAGAAGATTTAGTTCTATAATACATTGAATTTACTAATATTGAAGAAATGAAATTACCTCCACAGCCAAAAGGACATCCAATCATAGGACATTTAATGGGTTTTAAAAATGACCCTATTAATTTCATGATGAATTCTGCGGCAAAACATGGTGATATCTTATTGTTCAAATTATTAAATAAGAAGATTTACTTCTTAAACAATCCAGAATACATTAGGCACGTTTTACACAATAACCATAAGAACTACCATAAAAGTCCAGGATATAAGCCGTTACGCTTATTGGGTGGCATGGGAATTTTCACAAGTGACGGAGAACAATGGCTAAAACAACGGAAACTTTATCAACCTGCTTTTAGTCATAAAAGCATAGAAACCTATTCGCATTCAGTTATTAAAAACACCAACGATATTTTGGATGACTGGACCTTGCAAATGGAAAAAGGCGAATCGATAAATATGTCTCGCGAAATGATGAAAGTAACAATGGCTATCATCAGTGAAACGCTTTTTTCAACTAAAATTGATTATCAATCTAACCTATGGGATGCCGTAAGCTATGCTTTGGGATGGATCAATGATAGAGCGTTAAAAAATCCATTTGTATTACCTGCCAATTGGCCAACTCCAAAAAACAAAAAATTTCATGCTGCCGCGGCAGAATTAAACGCCTTGGTTTATAAAATCATTGAGGAGAAAAAAGCTGAGAATAGCAATCCAAATGACTTACTATCAAGATTCATGAATCCAGGCGGTGATTTGGAAGGATTAAATGCTCAAGAACTGAGAGACGAAGTAATGACCATCTTCATTGCTGGTCATGAAACTTCTGCAAATGTTTTAATGTGGACATTTTACGAATTGTGCCGTCATCCTGCTATAGAAACTAAACTTTTTGAAGAAGTGACTAAATTAGGCGATCGTGAACTCAATTATTCCGATTTGTATCATCTTGAATATACAGCACAGGTTTTAAATGAAGTTATGCGTCTTTATCCTCCTGTTTGGCACATGGGACGACAAAACCTTGGTCCTGACGAAATTGGTGGTAATGAAATACCTACAGGTTCACATGTCCGCATTAGCCCATTGGTTTTGCACCGCCATCCTGATTATTGGGAAAACCCTAATAATTTTGACCCGGAACGTTTTTCCAAGGCAAATATGGATCATCAAAAACCATTTTCATTTATACCGTTTGGCGGTGGACCGCGTTTATGTGCTGGGCGAAATTGTGCCATGATGGAACTGGTATTGATTTTGGCGAAAGCAGTACAGCGATTTAAAATAGCAACAAACGAAAATTACCATGTTGAAATGGGGCCATTGATGACGCTGCGACCAAAAGATGACATTCTTTTAAAGCTTGCACGGCGTTAGTTAACGACTACATTTGATCTCCTAATTAATTTCTAAAGGAATGTCTTGAAATAAGATTGTAAATTCTGCTCCATTATTATTTCGATATGAAATTTGAGCCGAAATTTGCTCTGTCAATGCTGTAATAATTTCAGTTCCTAAGGATCCTGAATTGGCCAAATCAAAACCCGTTGGTAGTCCAATTCCATTATCCTTTACAATTAGTTCATATCCATCTGCATCACTCTTTAGAGTCACACTTAATTCTGGATTTAACACTCCTGCAAATGCGTGTTTTACTGAATTGGTTATTAGCTCAGAAATAATTAACCCAAGCGGTACTGCAATATCCAAATTCAATGTTACCTCTTCTGACTCAACACTGGATTTTAAATGTGTCGTCATCAACTGTTGAGAGTTCATAAAATCCTCCAAATAAGATTTAAAATCTACTCGGTTTAATTTATCCTCCTGATACAGTTTTTGATGTATTAAAGCAATAGCTTCTACTCTGCGTTTACTTTCATTTAAAACCTCAGCAACCTCAACATCTACAACCGATCGACTTTGCAAAGACATTAATGAAGATATGATTTGCAAGTTATTTTTAACACGGTGATGTATCTCTTTAATCAATATTTGCGAATTATTATGTTGCGCAGAAATCTCTTTATTCTGAATTTCTAATTCGTAATTGGCAATGATTAGTGCCTCTTCTTTTTTATAGATTGTTCGGCTATAATAGATCATTATTACCAGTACAATTCCTGCTGTTCCCGTCGCATTAATGAAATTAACATAGTCTGTATATTCATTTGATAATTGATAAACACCTGTACTATTGTGATACAAATACCAAATTAGAGCAGAAACCGCAACAATTGAACTATTAAACAAAACGACTACAACAAACTTCCAAACTGGATTTATTAAAAACACAATGGGGAGCAAAAACATGAAATAATAAAATCCTGCATTCCAACCCAAATAATGGGTGTGAATTACAATTTCAATTAAAACTACATAGGAGGTTAT
>CAKZPK010000296.1 GCA_937139035.1 uncultured Crocinitomix sp.
GACATTAAAATACTGAAATGACTGACAAAAGTATATGTACTATCAAGATGAAAAACAGAATGACCTGCATCATTGAAATAGGAAAAATAATAGATTGTAGAATCTCTCCCAACATCAAAGGCCATTATTTTGGTAACAGTTTTTCTTGCTATTACAAGACTATCAAAAAATGCCACAGGCTGACGCAAGATCTGTTGCTGGTGTGAAAAATTTATTTTAGAATCAACAAATTCTGCCAACCTCTCTCCTCTCTCATTTAAAACGATCACTTTTTCGGTCTCTTTTTCTATAGCGATATAACGGTCATTTACTTTTGTATAAATTTTGCTGTATTTGAAAGGAACAATTGTGTCTCCCTCGAGGTTAACAACTCCCATAACACCATTTTTCACATCTCCCACCCGAATACTTCCTCTTTCTAGTATTGTGGACTCATTCATTTCAAAATGCGACAAACGTGCTCGGTAAGGCTTAACTTGCCCTTTTTGATTATAGAACAACCTACTATTTGAAGATGATTCAAACATAAAAAAGTCTTCCGATAACTGAATAACTCCTTTGTACCAAGGAACATTTACAATTGGAATTTCAAACGCCAAGTCACCATTAAACGTAAATGCTTTATAAATTGCTGTATCCTTTTTTTGGTATCGAAAACAAGTTTGATTATTATGAATTCCTAAACAAAACTGCCTTTTAACTTTAGGAAATCGAGAAACTGCAAACCCATTCATATCCTTCACGATAATTGCTCCCTGATAATCAAACCAGGCATAATCATTTTTGCCATAACCTGTGTTATTATTAGATTCTTGACTAAACACAAGGTCACCTTTCAAATTATAAAAAAAGTGGAAAAACTTATTCTCTGCAGCTTCGTTGTTAATATTTAAAGCATGGTAAAAATCACCATCCTTTGTTAACCGATCATATTTTAATGGAATAATTATATCATTTTTGGCGTTTACAAGACCAAACCCCTCTCCTTTGCTCACAATTGCACCTTGAGCATACACAGCAACGACCGTTTTGTAAATGGGCTGAATCAAAAATTGACTTGGTTTATTGGGGGCTACAAAGCCATATAACTTGCCTTTTCTAAACGGAATCATTTTTACAACTTCTCCATCAATTTGAACATGATTCAATTCAGTATCAGTGTTAACTGAATTTTGTGAAAAACCACCGATTGAAACAATTAAAACCAATAAGATGAAACACATTTTATACATAGCAAGATCAAATATGGTAAATAATTTTCAATTCAAAATATACAGTAAACACCCTAGTAACTAAAATTGGTTAGTGAATTATATTTGTAAAAACCGACAAGTATGAAAATCAGATTCATTTTTACAGTATTAATTCTCTCAGCAATTTCTTGCTACGGACAGAAAGTGAAATGGCAAAAAGTAGACCAAAGCTATTACGGCATGAAGTATGAACTACCTAAAAGCTGGGCTATTGATGGTTTTGGAACTAGCTCTGTCTGCCATTGCGCCGGAACAATAAATACGGGCAATTCATCTAAAAAAAATGAAATTCAAATGGTTGTCTATCCAGCATTGAGCGACTCAGCACTCTATAATGGAATGCGCACAGAAGTTTGGGATTGGAAATTCGTGGAAAATGAAAACCGCACCGCCTACAAAGCAAAGTCTTTAACATTTGAAAAAACGGTTTCTAAATGGAATGGAGAAAATACAAGACTCGGGTTAGAGCCTGATTTTGAAGTATGGCGATTTACAACCTCCTTCAAAAAGCAACATTATGTTATTTATTTTTGGGCAGGAAAAAAGATACTTCCAAGAAATGAAAAAATGATTCTTGAAATTTTAAACCGATTCAAAGCTGTAAACGCGGGATCAGACTCAGAATATTGGTAAACAATTAACGGAGATGAACGTACAAAGGAATTGTAAACGCAACTCTTACAGGCTGTCCACTCACATAACCAGGAGACCATTTTGGCATTATAGAAATTAAACGAGCTGTTTCAATATCGCACGGACTACTCCCCCCTTCTGTTGCTTTACGCGGCGTTATGGCCCCATCCTTTTCGACAATAAATCGAATATAAATAACACTTTGGACACAATCAACTGGTGGATAGTGCATATTCTCATGAATAAACTGTGTCATCACCACCATTCCACCAGGAAATTCAGGTTCCACCTCTACAACATCATAAATTGAATCATTTACAACAACACTTGAATCTTGCGCAAACACAACACCAAACGCAAAAACTGAAATATTTAATAGTAAAAGTAATTTTAACATCATTTTTTTGCCCCTAAACACTAAGCTTCTCTTGGGCGAGTTTTACGAGCTGTTTTACCTCTCCCCGCCTTTCCTGCAACAACATTTTCTGCCCAATCCACATTTTTCTTTTTAAGCGTTTTAACAGATGAGTCTGTCCAAGAACCTAGTTCAAATCTTGTACCAATTAACTCTTTCACTTTTTCTTCATAAAACCGCAACGATTCGAACTCAATAGTACGGCTATCAAAATATTTGTGATTGATTCCCGCATAATCCAACTCGTCCATTTCCTCTTTAAAAGTTTTAAATCCGCCATCAAGCTTTCCTTTTCTAAAATGGAACATAAACTCAATTAATTGGTCCTCATTTTTCCCTCCAGAATTGCCCGCCTTACGAAGCATTTTAGCCAAAGACTTTTGTTTTTTCAAAATCCAGTCGGCTTTATCATAAGCACTAATTACCTTACCAGGAATTGGTCCATAATGTCTCGAATCCATATAATCAGGCGCACGGAAATTCAAATTTTGATTTGGAAAACGACCATCCTTACGTAGTTTATACGAATCTTTTAGCAAACGAACATCTTCGCGTGTAAAAGAAAACGTTTTTAGTAAAGGCAGCACTACCGTATAATACAACTTATCGCGTTTGCTGGGGTAAGATCTTGGATTACGCACAGGAAAATTATACTCTTTAGAAACACGTGCTAATTGCTTTGTATATTCCGGAAAAAACCACAAAGCATCATGATGACATGTAATATGCGTGATTCTATCTTGAAACTCGGGCACATCCATAATCCGCTCAATTTGCGCTTTTATTTCTGAATAAATCGCTTCATCAGTTGCACGGCTATTTGTTTTATTGAAAGGTTTAAAGCTTCCATCATCCAAAATAGCACCCAACCCAGACGCGCCAGAAATAGGTCTACCGGATGTGATTGTTAAATGCGCCCCCAATTCAAAATTGGCGCCATGCGTATCATTTAAAAGTTGATGCACATTTTCAACTGATTTATGATAATTAGTAAATATTTCGACGGAATTGATTAATCCACGATTTACTAAATCGGTAATCCCAGCATTAACTGAAGGAATTACACCAAAATCATCTGCTGTAAAAATTACTTTATTCATAGTAGGTTAGGTTGTTAGGTGATAAGTTTTAGGACTTACAAGATAAGAAATTTGTTTTTACAACGGCTAAAAATGCAATAACTTTATTTGTTCAACTTATTTTGAACCAATAAGATAAAGCCTATAAAATTATGCAACTCTTTCGACAGGACTTTTCAATATGCTATAAAGCTTTAAACCAATAAGACCCAATGCTAATGACTCGGTCAACATTTTATTTGTGATTTTAGTCTCCATACCAAAATTAGAACTCCTAACTGACTAATCACTGCTGTAACTTCATCAATATGTACTTGACTTGAACCATTTGCTCTCATATCTTCACGAACAACTGAACATACCTACTTGGTAATAGCAATAATGAGACAAACCAAATATACACGGTATTAGCAGGAATATTTACATCAGGTTCAATATCACCTCTAATTTGGTTTACCATATCATAAAACTGTTCCACCATTAATTTTGAATACTGCATGAGTAACATAAGGAGCTATTGCTCTACCAGGCCAATCAGACCTATGACCTATTTGAATCCTTTGCCTTCTTTTAGACTTTTTTTCCAGCTAATTGCGCCGATTTGAATGAAAACCTTATTGATTATTGCCTTTTTCGCCCCCATTATTAGCAGACTTCATTTGCAATGCCTTCGCCCCCATTACGTCCGCCTCTTTTTCCAATCCTTCGTCATCATTAATATTCACCTTGGCTTTTAGTTGCTTAGTTGGTTTAACGCGCCCTTGCTTTTGCTGCACAATATGCCATGCTTCATGCGGCAAATGCTTTTCTTGCCCAGATCCTAAATGAATTTCAGAACCTTGCGCATAAGCATGTGCATTCAACTGAGCTGGTTTACTTGAATTATAATGCACCTTTACATCATCCATATTATGACCTGAAAGGTTTTCAATGCCAGACTTTAACTGATCAGGCAAACCTGTTGCATTCTTTTTTCGCTGGATCGTTTTTGGCCTATTATCTTGCAGAACAACCCCTTTGCGTTGCACCGTTTTATCCGATTTTGCACCTGCAACCTTCTCACTCAATTTTTCTTTACGTTCTTGCATCATCACAAATAAGATTAGGTTCCAGGCGGATTATTTTTGCCTCCTTGGCTAAATTGCCAACCGTTTCCATTGGTCCATTTATTCGCCTTCATTGCTCTATTTGCAGCTGCATGACTATTATATTTTCCGCAATAAATCCACTTTCCTCCATCTTGTTTTCTCCAATAATGACTTCCTCCTCCAAATTGTACAACTGCCCTTTGCGCAACATTTGTACTTGCTGTTTTATTCAGTCGATTATTGACCAAACTCTTACCGTTATTTTTTTTCTGGACGATTTTAGACTTATCATCCTGCTGTTTTTCTTGTTTATACATCATATTTGGGTTAATGATTATTAATTCGATTTTACAAAACTCTGAAAAGCCTCTAAGCTCCCATTAAAAACATCAAAGTCATTCTTTATTGCATCTACAGGGTATACGTCCGATTTTTGCCACAAAACCCACTCTGTCCCTTTCCATATGCCTGGTAAGCTTGGCGTTTCACCTCCAGTATAATCGGCTATCCAAAGTGAATATTTCGCAAAATCTTCTGTATTTAAGTATTTATCTCCATCATTTAAATTGGTATACAGAATAGGCGTCCTATTGGTACTCTCTTCTAACAAGATCAGCACCTCAAGTAGACTTTTTTGCACGGCTTCAATTGACATATCTTCCCTTATTCCTGCACCTTCAAAATCTACAATTGGTGATAGATCTTCATCATCAATTTCACCTACCGTTTTAAGGTAATTATCAACCTGAGCCTTAGGGTCATCATTGCTTTCATAAAAATGATAAGCCCCACCAACAAATCCTTTCTCCTTTATACTTTTCCAATTAGAATCAAAATCAGGATCATCAAAAGTAATTCCATCTGTAGCCCTACAAATAACAAAAGTCAAACTATCCTTGTACTTATCAAGGAATTTAATTTCATCACCTTGATAAGAGGAAATATCGATTCCGTAAACATATTCATTACTTTCGTCTGAACTTGAAACAACACCCAAGTCTTGCGTTTCAGTGCTGCTATCATTGTCCACATTTTCATGATCAGAATGCTCTTCATTTGATCCGCAAGAGAAGCTGACAAATGCCAGTGCAATCATCCAACTGTACATTTTTAATTTCATATTTATTGTTTTAGGTTTTGTACTATAATCAATTCTACTAATAATTTCTTTTTCGTTTTACACGGCGTTTACTCACAGGAAAAATAACTGGTCCTTTTTCTCCCTTATAATTTCTATAGGACGAATATTTATAAGTTGTTAAATAGTCCGTCATTTCCTCTACAACAGGATCATCATAACATTCTCCCTCCTCTTTACCTATCACTAACTGTTAAAGCCGCACATCATAACAATCGTAATAATCAAACAATTGCTTAACGTTATTGTAAAGATCTCTCTCTTTAAAGTAAAAGTCCAATTCATCATTAAGTACTGCATGTCTAATTAAAACCTTGTGGAGTTCATTTAAAAAATAATTTATAAAAATGACCTTTTTCTCTTTTAATACGTGCAATACAAAATATATGCGTTCATCCGAAATAAAGTATCCTTTTAAGCGGGTATTTGTTTCGCAAATTGTTCGGTTAATGGCAATTGCTATTAAATCTTTAATTTCATCATTTTTAAAATGATTGCGCCAGCTTTTCATCTCTAACACTACTTTTTTATCAGAAATATGTTCGCTAACTATTCTCATAAGGCTGTATTTTGAATGGTTTTATGCTCTTTAGCAAACTCTCTTCTCAACCCATTTAACAATTCTTGTTTAGTCACAATATCACTATCTCTTTTGATAGCTGCTAAAGCACAATGGCGTAGTACATTGATGATTGCACCACCTGCTAATTCATAATTTTCAGCTAATGCATATAAATCAACTGATTCATCCAATTTACAAG
Organism: uncultured Crocinitomix sp.; assembly: GCA_937139035.1. Classification (GTDB taxonomy): domain Bacteria; phylum Bacteroidota; class Bacteroidia; order Flavobacteriales_D; family Crocinitomicaceae; genus Crocinitomix. The sequence continues at coordinate 6,368 of CAKZPK010000296.1, forward strand.
CCCCTGAAAATGCTTTTTGCCAAAGTTGATAACGTTGTTCTATACTCGGCATTCGAAAATGAATCATAGATTGGAATCTTCTGGTAAAAGCAGCATCAATATTGTCCTTTAAATTTGAAGCTAAAATCACCACCCCTGAATACTCCTCAATGCGTTGTAATAAATAACCTGTCTGTTGGTTAGCATGCCTATCATTAGAGGTTTGTGCCACCGTTCGTTTTCCAAACAAAGAATCAGCCTCATCAAAAAACAGAATCCAATTCTTATGCTCCGCTATGTCAAAAATTTTGGCTAAGTTTTTCTCCGTTTCACCAATGTATTTTGAAACTATCATGGATAAATCAATGCGAAAAACATCTTTACCTGTGGTTTTACCCAATATAGTAGCAGTAAGTGTTTTACCAGTTCCTGGAGGACCATAGAACAAGGTGCGGTAACCTGGTTTTATTTTTTTATCGAGTCCCCACTCTGCCATTTTTGTTTTTCCTTTTGTTAACCAAGTATTTATCTCTAATAACTCTTCCAGAATAGCATCCTCCAAAACAAGATCATCCCAATCCATTTGTGTGGTAATTTGATGCGCTGGAAATTCTGATGAATGCTCTAACGGCAACTCCTCACCCGTTTGAAAAAAATGCAACCAACGCTCACTAACAGACAATAAATCAGCATTTGAGAACAAGTTATCTGCTGTTTTTTTTCGAATTATAATTTGCTCCTGAATCAAAAATGATTTCGGATTAATACTCTTATTAACATCATTCCTTAAGGAAGAGTCCACCCCACAAGTAATAAATAACAACGTTTGTACTGTAGGTAAAAACCCATTAAAAGCATTATCAATATAACCTCCAAACTCTGTAAATGACCGATCATACAATTGGTTTTTCCCAAAAAAAACATCCAATTTTTCTGGATACACATGCGGCGCCATTGCTAAAACCATTGCTAGTCTTTCATAAATATTGAGCTCATTGTCATGAACAAAACTTGCATAAGCGCCACCTTCGTCATCACTAAGATTGGGAGCCTCAACTGTTAACCAAGTATTCTCATACCCTTCATGCATGAGGTAGCTAGAAACAGCATACTGAATAACCTGTTCCAGCCATTCAAACTCTTTTTCTAAACACGTAATATGTTTATTATCTTCCTCCATAAACCTCAAAAAGTTGTTCTAAATCATCCAAATCTGCGTTCACCCATTTAAAATAATCCAAGGCGGTGTTTGGATTGAGCTGATTTCCTTGCAACAAATCGAGAATACTTGGTCCAATTTGTTGCATGCCTGCTCCTGAATAGTTATCCTGTGACATTTCCAATGGGTGCTCATAAAAATCTTTTGCCCAATTGTGATGCCCTTGTTGACGTCTTATCATATCACTAATAAAAACATCAACCTTACCATCTTGCACAACTAGTTTTTTCGCTTTAAAAAACTGTGATTTAAGCAAGTTTTCTTTTTGGTAATAAGCCATATCTTTTGATTGAATTGTCTTACTAGATGACTCTCCA
>CAKZPK010000297.1 GCA_937139035.1 uncultured Crocinitomix sp.
ATTAAGTAATCTTCGAAAGAATCTATGCGTTCTTCCCAAAGCGATTTGTATTGTTCAATCCACATGAAAGCTGGGATTAAACTTTTAGGTTGGATCAAACAATGTTGTTCTCTTCCTTTTTTTTCCAGTTCAATGATGCCACATTCTTTTAAAATTTTCAGATGTTTAGAAACAGCAGGTCGACTTATGTCAAATTTTGCTGCAACTTGATTGACTGTAAGTGGCTGTTCCGAGAGCAGTGTAATAATGTCTCTGCGGACAGGGTCAACTATAGCTTGAAATACATCTCGGCGCATATTTTGTGTAACTGATTGGTTACGAATTTAAATGTAATCATTTGGTTACGCAAATTTTTGAGGATATTATTTTGATTTATTTTTTGTAACGGCGTTTTTAATTCGATAAATAATACCGATTCCAATGGCCAAAAAGATGCAGCCTGAAACAACCCACTTTGCAACAGAAAAAGCTGAAGCCATTTGCACTGTGCTTTCAGAAATAACCTCATGGTCAAGTACTGAATTTGCAATACTAACTAAGTTTAGATTTTCTCCCCAATCCAGAGCGGTTTGAGAAAACGGAAGTAAGTTGAGTAGTTTAGTTTTATGTGAAATAGGTTGATAGATAAATGAGATCCATGCAACATAAGTGAGGCCATAAAGTAAGGGAAAGATATTGTCCCAAGTCGTGTTGAAGTGGATGTAACACTCAATCATTTCTGATGTTCGCACATCAAAAAAATCCTGAACTAAATCATAAGGCAATCCAAATGATAAACCAAGGGCGATTGTGCTACCTTCTACCTCAAAACACTTCGCCGCATTCAGAAAACCAAAAGCAAAAAAAGCGAATAGAATTGCGGTAATAATAAGCGTATACGGCAGATTAGATTTTTGATAAAAGAAGTGTGATAGTTTATTCATGTGCAATAATTATTAGTATAATTAGAAATGAATATCAAGAATAGGATGGAGTTCTAATTCATTTTCGGCGGCATTTCTGGGATATTTATGGTCAATATCAATAAAGGCAATTCCCTTAACTGTAACAGTTTTACCTACTAAGTCATTTTTGTTTTCAATGATCCAATTGCGAGAAGCAAGCATTTGAGGATAGAATATTGAGCTACCAATATATTTGCATCCTAAATTAGGCGCCTCACAATTAATGAAATTGTCATTCTCATCAGTCAGTTTTACTTTCCAATCGCCATCTCTATGTTGGCTAATTTTATGAACCTTTGCGGTAATTTGAAAAACTCTTTTCTCAATATTTTGCCTTGCACTATTTTTATCTGATTCAGGAACCTCAAGTTGTCCAATCTCAGCAACACCTATTATAGTTGGTACAGTATCAATTTCTACGGCATCTGCGTCCACTGCAATCTTCACATTTCGTCTTGTGGTTTTTCCATTGCATGAATCAGGGTTGTTTTTACCCTTATCACATGAACAAATGAAGTTAAGTGCGAATATTATTATTAGCTGTAATGCAATTTTCATTTTATGTTTCTTAATTTGAATTTCATTTAAATCGAGAACTCGATCTCAACTAATTAAGGTATTGGTACGTTTATCTTTAAAACGAAAATAGCCAAAAATGTTATAAACGACATATTTATGTTCTGACGGGTAAGAACGGTTGTGTTGATTAGACCTAATTTTGCAGTGCTACTAGAGCTAATATATATCTTTTATAAAACCTAACGTATAAAAGCATTTTTAGTCATTCCAATAGCTATGAAACAGAGCCCTAATTCTCAACGAGTGTTAGGGCTTTTTAGTAAACCTTTGCTTTATTCGCTGCCAAATAGTTAATGGTTTACTATTTGTTTGAATAGGAGGAAGGCGCTCACTTTCCTCTTTCTTTAAATTAAATGTCACAGAGGTTACTCTACCATCTTCAATTTTAACTTCGTCAGCATCTTCAGCACAAACATCTAAAAAATGCTGTGTTAGTTGATGGGATGCTTTAAGTTCAGCTTCCCATTCTTTTGATTCAGCTAAAAGTTCTCTGGCGCTAAGATGATCTAAGTTTAATTTATCGGCAAGTGATTTAATGACATGGAAGAGTCGCGCGTCTAATATTTTTAAATCGGAGATGTATTTAGATATGGCATTATTGTCATTTTCCAAATCTCTTTGCATGAATATTTCGACTCTTAAATATTCCTTGGCAGCTTTCTCTGCTTCTTCTCTTGCTATTTCTCCTGTAAAACATCCTCCTGTTTGGTCGTTTGAAGAAGCGACTTGAATTTCATCATTTAGAAGATCGTAAACACACCACCACCAATCATTTTCAGCCATCAATTCTGCACGCAGTAAAAGTCCACCCCAATTGGCACAGCAGTCGTCCATGAGGTTTCCCGTCCATGTGAGTGGCAGGTAAATTTCTCTATCTTGATAAATATCGATAACTCAAATTTAAAATTATATCACAAAAAAATCCCGCATCTAATAAAAGGTGCGGGATTATAATATTTATTTTCAGATTGAAGGATTAACCTCCAAAGTCATCAAATCTTACATTTTCTGGTGGTACACCCCAATCGTCGCACATTTTTTCAACGGCTACGTTCATCATTGGTGGTCCACAGAAGTAGAACTCAATATCTTCAGGTGCGTCGTGTTTTGACAAATACTGATCGATCACCGCCTGGTGAACAAATCCGGTGAATCCATCACCAACTTCATCATCAACGTCTTTTTTCTCAACCCAATTATCAGATTCTAAAGCATCAGATAATACCATATAGAATTTGAAATTTGGAAAGTCTTTCTCTAAATCTCTAAAGTAGTGAATGTAGAATAACTCTGCACGAGAACGTCCTCCATACCAATATGATACTTTACGACCAGTTTTCATAGTCTTAAATAATTCATATAAGTGTGAACGCATTGGCGCCATTCCAGCTCCACCACCAACGTAAAGCATTTCTGCGTCAGATTCGTTAATGAAGAATTCTCCGTAAGGTCCAGAGATAATAGCTGGATCTCCTTCTTTTAAGTTAAAGATATATGAAGATGCAATTCCAGGATTAACATTCATCCAAGTTCCAGTTTTACGATCGAAAGGTGGTGCTGCAACACGAACGTTTAACATAACCTTACGTCCTTCTGCAGGGTAAGAGGCCATTGAATATGCACGAACAACTTCTTCGTCATTCTTCATCACTAACTGACGAATTGCATATGGTCCTTCTGCCCAATCTTTCTCAAATTTATCTGGTTCACCTGGGTGATCTAGTGGATGCGCTTTAATATCCATGTCAGAGAATTTCACTTCGCATGCAGGAATTTTAATTTGGATGTATCCACCCGCCTTATAATTCATGTCCTCAGGAATCTCAACAATGAACTCTTTAATATAAGTAGCAACGTTGTAGTTAGAAACTACTTTCGCTTCCCACTCTTTAATTCCCATTACTTCTTCTTCAACACGGATTTCCATGTTTTCTTTCACTTTTACTTGGCAACCCAATCGCATGTTATCTGCAATTTCTTTACGAGAAAAGTGAGGTTCCTCAGTTGGAAGAATTGATCCTCCACCTGTATCTACATGGCAAATACACTGAACACAAGTTCCACCTCCACCACAAGCAGATGGTAAGAAAATTCCGTTTGAACCTAAAGTACTTAACAAAGTACCTCCACCATCAACTTCAAGCTCATGCTCTCCGTTAATTGTAATCTTAATTTTTCCGGCTGGTGAGATCTTCGCTTTTACATAAAGCAATAAACTCACTAATAGTAATGTAATAATTGCAAATACAATTACTGATATTATAATGACTTGTCCCATTTCTATTTCCTATTATAAACTAATTCCACTAAAACTCATGAATGCAATTCCCATCAATCCTGTGATGATGAAAGTAATTCCTAATCCTCTTAAAGGCGCAGGTACATTTGAGTATTTGATTTTTTCACGAATTGCTGCAATTGCAACGATTGCTAAGAACCATCCAATACCAGAACCAATTCCGAATGTAGTTGCTTCTCCAATTGTTGAATATTGTCTTTCTTGCATAAATAAAGCTCCACCAAGAATAGAACAGTTTACAGCAATTAGTGGAAGGAAGATACCTAATGCACCGTAAAGCGCAGGAGCAAATTTCTCAACCAACATTTCAACCAACTGTACAATAGAAGCAATTACCGCAATGAACATGATGAAAGAAAGGAAACTTAAATCCATATCAGCATATTCTGCACCTAACCATTCTAATGCTCCAGCTTTTAATACATAATTTTCTAATAACCAGTTTACAGGAACTGTAACTCCTAATACGAAGATTACTGCCGCACCTAAACCAACTGCTGTTTTAACGGTTTTTGATACCGCCAAGTAAGAACACATGCCTAAGAAATAGGCGAAAATCATGTTCTCAATAAAAATACCTTTTAAGGCTATGTTAATATAATCTACCATGTCTCTATTGATTAATGCTCTTCAATTAATGATTTATTTCTAGCACGTTGTACCCAAATTACTAATGCTACTGCAAATAGTGCAAATGGTGCAAGGATGATGAAGTTGTTATTCATATATCCTATGCTGTACAAACCTGTTAATTCTAATCCTGCTTCAGGGTCAACAATGTTGTTCCCTAAAATTGGGAAACCAAAGAATTTACCAGAACCAAAGATTTCTCTAATTACAGATACGATTACTAGTACCATTCCATATCCCAAAGTGTTTCCAACAGCATCTAAGAAAGAAGGCCAAGGTTTGTTTGCCATTGCAAACGCCTCAAAACGTCCCATAATAATACAGTTCGTAATAATCAATCCAACGAATACAGAAAGTTTTTCTGCTGGACCTGGCATATATGCTTTTAATACCTCATTTACAATAATTACTAAGGCAGCAACTACAACTAATTGTACGATAATTCGAATACGAGAAGGAATTGCATTTCTCAATAAAGAGATAATAACGTTTCCTAAACCTAAAACGAAGAATACTGCTCCGGTCATAATTAACGCCTGCTCAATTGATACAGTAATTGCTAATGCTGAACAAATACCTAATACCTGTAACGTTACTGGGTTATTATCATCCAGTGGTTCCGTTACTAACCGCTTATTTTTCTTAGAAAATAAAGGTTCTTTTGGTGCTTTAATTTTTTCACTCATGTCAACCAATTATTTATTAAAGTATTTTACATAAACCTGAATGGTACGATCCACCATTTCTTCAACTCCTTTAGAAGTAATTGTACCTCCAGTAATTGCATCAACTTTAGAGTTAACACCAGAACCAGATCCGTCTTTTACAACTGAAATTTTAGAATTGATTTTTTTCTATTTCTTTGAAAAATGTCATTGGTATTTTGATAGGGATTACATTGAATCTGTAGGTTGCTTTGGGTAGTATGTTCATTTTAATAGTATTAAAGCAAAGCAATTAAAAGACTGGCATTAGCAGCTTCCGCCGGTTCTGGTGTTCGTCAATAATGCCAACCTGTGCCACTAATATCTACACACAATAGAAAGCTAAAAAGGTAATCTTATGAACCTTAGAGGTATCAATCGTATTATTATCGCAGTTCATAACATAGAAGAATCGAAGCGCTATTACTCAAAGTTAATTGGTGCAACGTTTAATGACGCAAACTGG
>CAKZPK010000298.1 GCA_937139035.1 uncultured Crocinitomix sp.
GGAATTGATATTCACATGACCTATAAGATGGACTCTACTGATTATTTCTACACCGTTCAAGTAACATTAACAAATACTTCTGGTGCTGATAAAAATGATGTTTATTTCTATAAAGCACTTGACCCTGATAATAACATGGATTTAGGTTGGGGATTTGCAACATTTAATACAATTGTAGATCAACCAACGCCTGAATGTCCAAAAGCACTTGTTACTGCAACCGACAATAATGGTTGGGAAAGTTATATTGGTTTAGGTGCAATTGGCGAAGACATGCGTGTTGCGTATGGAGGATTTTATGTGGATGATGCATCAGATGTTTGGAATGGAGTAGGGCCTTATGTTGGCACTGTCGGTTCAAATATGTTTAGTGATCAAGCCATTTCAATTTGCCATAAAGACGGAGTAATTCCTGATGGAGAATCTACTACATTTCAATTTGTTGTAGTATTGAATGGTAGTCAGGTAAACGAGGCTATGTTAGATATGTTCCATTTTACATATGAAGATGGACCAGATTTGGGAGAAGCTTGTCAGGATTCAACGGCTTATATTGAAACTGGAGGAGTTATTTATGAAACAGATGGCGTTGTTGATACAATTCGTAGATGTACAATTGAACCAACAGTCCTTTGGGTTGAGGCTCCAGGAGAAGTAATTTCTGAGTACAATTTGGCTTGGCTAGATATGGATGAAGGAGACACTTTAGGAACAGACGCATACACGACAATTATTGAAGGAACAGATGCGGACACTGCACACATTACGTGTTATTTATTATTGGGCGATTGTTTCGGAGGAATTGGATTAGCAAATGAGTATGTACTAATTACCATTCAATCACCTGAAATTTATGTGCCAGATCCGGGTGTAATTTGTGCAGATTCAGTTTTACTTGCAGATATTGAGGTTATTGATACTGCAGGAGTAGAAGAAACAACAACAACTTATTATGAGGATTATCCTGATGGAGTAGATGATGTAACAGGTTTGTGGACATCCGATTATATTTCAGAAGGAGATATCGTTTATGTAATGGTTGAAAATACAGAAACAGGATGTTATGATGTAGATACAATCAAAGTTGAATTGAACGAAATTTCTGCAGGACCAAATGGCACAGCACCTGACCTGTGTAACTTAGACGGCTCTTCAGTAAACTTAACTGATTATTTGACGGATGCAAATCCAGGAGGTTTTTGGGAGGTTGATCCTTTAGCCGCCGAAGCTGGATTGGATAATTTAACGGGAGTTTTTACACCTTTAGATGTGCCAGCAGGTGATTATGAGTTCTACTATATTGTAGGAGAAGATCCTTGCCCTGCCGACACTGCAATGATTGAATTAACAATTATGGCGCAAAATGATGCAGGATTAGATGGATCAATTGAAATTTGTAGTGCACCAGGAATAGAGGTTGACTTGAATGATTTATTGGATGGAAATGATCCTGGAGGATCTTGGGTTGAAATGACACCATCAGATGAATTTGACCCTATGACAGGAATATTAGATGCATCTGATTTAGAAGTGGGAGTTTATGTTTATCACTATGTGTCAGCTGTTTCAGGTCCATGCGAATCGGACATTGCAATCTTTACTGTAATTGTTGGGGCTGGACCAACGGCAAACTTCACGTTCTCACCAGGAAGTGTGTATACGGATGATACTGAGGTTACTTTTACTAACACTTCTACAGGAGCAACAAGCTACGAATGGAACTTTGGTGATGGTTCACCACTTTCAACAGAGGAAAATCCAATTCACGATTATCCAGCAGTTGCAGGAATCTATGACATAACGTTATATGCAGAAAATGATTTGGGATGCGCAGATAGTATTACTGCACACATCAAGGTGAAAGACATAGTGTTGTATTATATTCCAAATACTTTCACACCAGATGGTAATGCATTAAACGATATGTTTAAGCCTGTATTCCAATCAGGGTTTGACCCTTACAACTTCCACATGGCTGTCTACAATAGATATGGCGAAGTAGTATTCGAATCATTCAATGCCGCAGGAGGATGGGATGGCTCATACGGATCAGAAGGCATAGTTCAACCAGGAGTATACACTTGGAGCATTGAGTTTAAAGAATTAGATAATGATAGAATCATTCAACATAAAGGACATGTAACCATCCTTAAATAGGTTGCAAATAAATGTTGGTTTGAAATCCCTCGTTGCTTCGGTAACGAGGGATTTGTTTTTTTAATTAATATGTAAGTTATAATCTATTCAAAACGAACATTTTATACGTTCTGTTTTACCTTGAAGCACTTGTTTTTTTGAATCCTTTTTATAATGAATCAGTCTCTTAGTAGACTATCTAAAAGATTTAGCTGTAACCATTTTTTGCAGAAGACATTATATAAATGCAAGTAAGAAATTAAAAACAGGTAGTGTATGAATAGGGGAAAAAATAAGTTAGGATTAGTATTAGGTTTGATAGGGATTGTATTTTCTGTAGTAGTTTTTGCTACACCAATTAATGATTATTACAAGGCGCATAAAAATGATATTGGAATGGAAGCGAGAGCTATACCGCCAAAAATGGCCTCGTTAATGTTAGATGATGATGAGGAAGAAGCAATTGATGTTTTACAATCATTAACTGCCTTAAAATATTTGAATTACAATGGCGATCAAAAACGAGTAAAAAAATATGCTAAGCAAGCAATTTCGGCTAAAGGAAATTATTCCAAATTATTGGTTGAAGAGGATGGTTCGCGAAAAGTTTCTGTTTACGGAGTTGAAAAACGTGGTACAGTCCGCAAGATAATTGGAATAGTAGAAACCAAGTCGCAGTTTATACTCATTTTAGGTAAAGGTAAGTTAAGTGAAAAGCAAATTCAGTATTTGCCTATGCTAGCGAAAGAGCTATAATCTGCAAGAATTAATTATCAATTAGGTGTTTTATCTATTTATTGTGTCGCTTAATGGAAAAGCGGTTTAGTTGAATAGTTTTCTTTTTTATTTTTAGAAAAACGATTAAGATGAAAAGCCACGTGATTCTAATCGACGATAACCCCGTTGATAATGTACTGCATGAACAAATGTTAAGAAACTTTGATGAGAACATTGAAATTTCCATTATTGACAATAGCAGGTTAGCACTAAAATTTTTAGAGCAAGAGTTTTCCAAGAAATCCTTGGAAATGAAAACAACCATTTTTTTGGATGAAATTATGCCGCAAATGCGTGGTGTGGAAATCATGGAGTCGTTAGAAAACATGGAAATGATCAAGAATAATCAAGTTCAAGTTTATTTCTTGACTACAGACACTTCTTCAGCACTGTTGGAAAAGACAGCTATAATGCCAAGTGTTAGGCGTGTAATTCATAAGCCATTAACGACAGAGTTAATCGAGACAATTTCTTTGTAGAAGATTCTGTTTTCTAGGTGTTTAATACGAGTTTTAGTCATTTTGTCAATTAATCCTGTCGTTTAATAGAGCAGTTATAATTATTGAGTTAGTTCTGACTATCTTGAATAAAAAACGAGGAGAATGAACAGTCAGGTAATTTTAGTAGATGATAATTCTGAAGACAATGTTACGCACGAGGCGCTAATAAGGAGTTGGAATAATGACATTGATATTTCTATTATAGACAATAGCGAAGAAGCCTTGCGATTTTTAAAGCGAGAGTTTTCTGTCAATAATTATTCAAACAAAAAAACAGCCGTATTTTTGGATGAAATAATGCCTTATTTAGAAGGAATGGAACTTGCGGAGTATATCGAACGAATGAAAATTGAGGACAATGAAGACATTGAAGTCTACTTTTTAACTAGCCGAAATTCAGAATTATTAATGATGAAAATTGCAATGATGCCTGTCGTCAAAAATGTAATTCATAAGCCGCTTACATCAGCAAGCCTTGCTCAAATATTTGCCTAATAGCAATTTACTCAATCACTAATTTTTCAGTAGCTAACATTTCGTCGTCACCACTCATTGCATTAATAAAGTAAATTCCAGTTTCTTCAATCGTAATATCTAACTGTTGTTGATTGGCTGAGACAACTATTGTTTGAACTATTTCGCCTAATACGTTAGTGATTGTCACGTGGTCAACTTCAGTTTCATTTGCAAAATTAATAGTAACATTTTCCATAGAAGGGTTAGGATAAATGCTCCAATTTAAAACCTTTGTTTCTTCTGGTAATTCAGAATAAAAAAGTCCAAAAACATCATCTCTCCAATTAATTAATGCCTGTTGTGCAGCTCCTGTTGCACCGTGTGATATAATGTCGGTATTTAAAATAAGGTCATTTAATCCTTGAGAATAATCTCCCATCACATTCATTACTAAAGCTTCGCCAACGGCCTCAACTTCAACGTCTGTTGCTACTTCAAAGTAGTTTTCATTTCCTAATCCATGCAATCCAAAATAGCTTCCAAAGCCTGCTCCTGAAGTTCCTTCATAAGCTATAAATCGGTAACCAGCTGCCCAACCCCATTGCATTTCTGGAGACTTTGGAGCTAGAGGATGATCTTCTGGCCATAAAGAAGGATCTGCATTGTTTTCAGGTTCCTGAACACCAATATAAAAACGAACTGATTCAATAGTCGTTACATCAAAACTTCCTAACTCAATTGTTGTAGAAATTTCTTCCTGTGGTTCAACCAATGCTAAAACCTCTAATGGAACTGCTGTTTCTGTTCCGCCATCATGAATAATAGTTACCTGAGATAAATAGTATTGTAAACGTGATGCTTTAAAATCGTATCCTAAATTATTGGTTCCAACAGCACCTAATGTAAAATCTTCAAATCCTAATTTGTGATTGATTTTTAGACTTACGTCTGTTTGTGCATTTGCAAACACCCCAGTTACAAGAACGAGTCCTAAAAGAATTAATTTTTTCATAATCAGAAGTTTAGAGTAGCCGATTGTTTGGCATATTCATACTTAATGTACTAAGTTACGGATATTTGGTAAGTTAGTAAAATTAAGTTGGATCATAAATGGATTATTTATTAATTGGAATTGAAATGCTATTAGTGCATAATCTTGAATCCTTGTAAATTAGAGGCTTTTTAATACATGTTCGCTGGCATAAAGGATAGGTGATTTTTACCATTGTTAAAATTGATTATCTTTACTAATTCAAAGATGAAAATAATTCGAAAAATAGGTCCATTATTATTGCTGCCACTTATAGTGTTGTCAAGCATTGGATTTACTTTTGATGTTCATTTCTGTAAGAATTCAATAAAAGATATTTCTTTTTTTGAGGCAGATGGATGTGAGATGAATCTTTCTTCAAATAAGGAGGTTGATGCATCCTCTTGTCATAAAAAATGTAAGAAAACAATGTCTTCTGAAAATAAAGATCAAGACAGTGTTTGTAAGAAAAAATGTTGCCATAACCAGCGGTTTAATTATGATGTGCCAGGTGACATTGCTGAAACTGATAGCCCAATAAACATTGAAACGGTGAACGCCGTTTTTTTATACGTTCTTTGCGATTATTTTTCAGCTGAAACTGGTGATGCTGAACCAGGTTATCGCATTTATCAACCTCCACTTTCCAGAGAAAACCTCTCTGTTCTTTATCAAGTATTTCGCATTTGATTATTCGCTTTTAATTGATCTCTTCAGTTTTAAACTGGAGTGTTTGTTCATTTAAAAATTGATTAATTAAATAGTATGTTTAAAATTATTGCCTTCACGGCAGCTGATTCTGATGATCAACATGTGGTCGATTCAGCAATTAAAATAGCAGCTTTCTTTAACGTTCAAGTCGAGTTCTTACATTATGTACAAGGGCCTTCGGAGTGGAATCTTTTATCGAGAACGGCAAAAGACAAACATCCCGATTGTAAAGTTAAAATTGCCAATGCTCGTGACAAGTTTGATGGCTTATTAAGAGATTTGCGTAGTTGTGGTGTTACGGCATCAAAACGAATTATAGTGCAGGAGACTTTAGATAGTGCTGCACTCATTTGCAATTCAGAAGATTTGCTTTTGTGGGACTCAAAATCATTTTGGAAATTGGATATTGCCAATTGGATTAAGGCAACTAATATTATGTTGTTATCAACCTTTATTGATCCTCGTCAATTCAATGATCTAGTCGTTAACTCTTGTTTCCAAAAGCCGTTGAAACAAGTTACGTTAGATTTAATTTTGAGGCTTTCTAATCAAATTGATTTACACAAGCATTTCCTTTTTGTCAATACACAGAAAAACTTTGAATCATCTAGTAATAGTGTCAATCGCATAAAAAAATCCATCAATCAATCAGGATTTAATAAAACGCGGATCGAGGTGTTTAATTCGCAGCGTCATGATGAAGGGATTGCGGAGTTTTCTAAGTTGAAAAATTGTGATTTGATTATAATAGAGTATATCAAAGCCTCTGAAATTTCGAATTTAGCACGTATTGAAGTACCTTTGATTCTAATTAAATCATGAAAAGAAACATTTATATATTTAGTTTATTCGCCATTCTCTTGTCATGTGGAATAATAAGACAGAATAAAGATGGAGAAGTGTCTACTTATGAATTAGAGATTCCTAAAGGATTTCCAGTTCCTATAATGCCTGAGGGAAATGAATTAACGCAGGAGCGAGTTGATTTAGGGAGAATGCTTTTTTATGATCCAATCCTTTCTATAGATAGTAGTATTTCTTGTGCGTCTTGTCATGACCAGGCTTTAGCATTTGCAGATAACCGACCAATTAGTCCAGGTGTAGAAGGACGTTTGGCAATGCGTAATGCACCTACTTTAGCAAACGTAGCCTACAATCCAACACTGCTTTTTGATGGACATTTAGAAACATTAGAAATGCAAATATTGGTTCCAATAGGAGAGCATGTTGAAATGGCATTTAACATTGTTGAAATTGCGAAATTGTTACGCAAAGATTCTACTTATGTGCGCATGAGCTATGCAGCCTATAATCGAAGACCTGATGCTTTTGTTATTACACGAGCTATTTCTGCATTTGAGCGTACGTTAATAAGTGGGAATTCAAAATACGATCAACAAGTCTACCAAGGTAAAAACGTTATGAACAAGTCTGAAAAGCGTGGAATGAATTTGTTTTTTAATGAGCTTAATTGCGTTGAATGTCATTCGGGTTTTAATTTCACAAATTATACAACTACAAACAACGGTTTATATGAAGTTTATGCCGATTCTGGCAGGCAACGCGTAACTAAACTAGAGTCTGATAGAGCCATGTTTAAAGTACCAACTTTGCGTAATATTGAGCTTACCGGACCATACATGCATGACGGAAGCATTGCAACATTAGAGGAAGTTATTGCACATTATAAAACCGGGGGGATTGCACACAAAAATAAAAGTGAATTATTGAAACCATTTACATTATCCAAAGAACAAACGACAGATTTAATTAAATTCTTAAACTGCTTGACAGATAAAGAGTTTTTAAAGAAAAAGGAATTTCGTAATCCTTTTAAATAAAACTCAGTTTTACTGAAATAGATCCTGCATCATTATTGAATTATGTCTTAGCGTGTTTAGCCGTATAAATAGAGTTGGTGTGAAAACTGGAGATGTTAATGGTTTATTAGTAACCTGCTTCTAATCAGTTATAGTAAATGTTTATAAGTTATTGAAATCAGGTTGCAGGTTTAATTAATTACCCATCTTATTTTTTTGAAGAGGAAACATTGTTTCTTCCTCAATTTTGATTTTGAAATAAATTTTCGATTCTTTTTAAATAAATAAGGGAGCAACTTTATTTTTTTCTTACATTTGCCATCCGCAAAAAAGACAACGGTCTTTTAAAAATGCCCGAGTGGCGGAATTGGTAGACGCGCACGACTCAAACTCGTGTTCCATTGGAGTGCCGGTTCGAGCCCGGCCTCGGGTACAAGACGGGACAAGTTCTTCTTTTTAGAGCTTGTCCCGTTTTTATTTTGTTTCAGATCCTGATGTAGTAAAGGGATTGCGAAAAATAAAAGGTTCACACGAATGGTTCGATAATCATGTTTTTTGTAATCATAGACAATTCCACCAGAAAACAAGTTCCTTGAATACGTTTCTTTTCTTCAATATCGCCTGAAAGCCATGCTTGTGGGAGTTGTAGCGCATCTTCGACCGCATTATCTGCTGCTTTTTCAAGGTTTGATAATCTAAACCGCAAATTTTCAATTTCTTCATAAATCGTATTGATCTCATTTTCATATTGACCTTTCTATTTTCTCTCCAACTCGGAGAAGAGAAATTGCAGAATCAGATTTTGAAGAATGGTTTAAAGCAGGAAAGAACTTCCTTTACTACTTTGAAAGTGCATTAGAAATAGATGATAATTTAAGAGCTGCATTCATGCTTCAACAATCCATTGAAATGTGCTACACAGCTATTGAAATGGTATTTAGTCATTATAACCCACGTGAGCATAATCTATTTGTATTGTGCGGTTAATCATAAAAGACTAAAAGGTGTTTTTCGTAATGATAATGAAGAGTATACAAAACTGTTTGACCAATTGAATTATGCTTATACTAGGAGGGCGTTACCGTAACGAAAAAGAATTTCTTGTTGATATGGATAAGATTGCCTTTTGGAGGCAGGAAACGGAAGCTTTTCTAAAATTGACCGAGGAAATTTGTTTGGAGCGGATTGAAGGGGTTAGGGATTTGGAGGAATAGTTTCTGTTTTCTGTACCAAGAATTGTTTTTTAGTGTCTTTTTATAATCCTAACTATTAACTAATTGTTAAAAAAATAAAATTTTAATGTAATACGCAATTTTTTCGAAAACGTATCGTTACATTTAATAAGAGATTCGTTAACCCGCAAAAAAGAAGAAGTTTTTGGGCGCTATGTTCTTAGTGTCAAATTTCCGAATTTATTTTTGAATCTAAAATTAGTTGAATAAGTCCGTGTTTCCATTTTGAATGGGGCTAAGGGAGAACCACTTATTCTGAACTAAAAATGAAGTTTGTATATGCCCCATTTAAGGATAGGTATACGTATGCTTTAATTATTGATTTTAATGTTTAGAAAATAGAATTATGCCAAAGTTATTTAAGTTTACAGAAGTTATATCCAATCAACCAAATGGCGCAAAGTCATTCGGGAAAAATACGGCAAATACATTTCGATTAACAACTTCGTTTGATATTTCAACGGCTATTCCAGCATATGCAATGATGTCTGGAACAGTCCTTTTGCAGCGGCAAACTACAGATTTAAGAAAAGCGAACTTAATCTTAAAGCCAGACCCTTCACCTGAATTTAAGCTTCCAGTGAAATATATTATTTATAGAGGTCTTAAGATTGATGATTATGTGACTTTTGGGGCGCCAGATGATCTTGCGCATGCCAATAGTACAGTTAAAACAACTGGGCTGGAAATGTTGGATGAAATGGTTTTATTACAGGCTGCCAGAGCTCCAGGAGATGATATTCCAGTAGAGGCATTATTTGGAGCGGAATTAGCCCCCCTACCAGGGAAAAATATTGAGGAGTTTTTCTTTAAAACCAATTCAGTTACCTCTCAATTATTTCCGATTAAGGGAGGAGTTCAAATTGGAAACTTCGAAAAAGGAACCGCAGGTGACCCAATGGCCGCCGGAGAAATTGGGATTGAAATTATATTAGAAAATCCAGAATATAAAGTAACAGTAGAAATAGCAAAAGAATTATTTAATCAAATTGATGTTTCTACTATTTCAGATCCTTCGTTAAAGAAATGGACAAAGGATCAAATGCGTCATTTTGTTGATCCAGCAGCGTTTTATGGAATGCAGTATAGAACTGGAGCAACTAAGAATGTTGCGAGCACAATTGTTGATGTTTACGCAAATATTGTAGATGTCTTTGACTCGAGAAACAAAGTGTACCTCGACGTGCGAAGTGAGCACGGTTATTCTTACAATTATTACGATAATTACGTGGGGCCAAGTGGCCCTGATATGAACAAGGAATTAATGATTGGTCCAAATGCGGGAGGACTTGTGATTACCGAATATTATACGAATGATTGGCCGCTACATGTTGTGAGTGGAATCGTGCCAAGCACAACAACTAACTTAAATAACTTCTCAATAAAATTGAGAATTAATGACAATGAAAGACCTCTTTTATTGACAGAAAACAATACGATTAGTCCGGTTTCAATACAGGATGGAACGACAAGTTTTACTAGCGAGGAGGACCTTTTGGCTACACTCATTCCTTTGCCCGAATTTTCGGAAGAAATTATAATAAGTGTTCCTAATAGGTTGGATACTGGGACAGGGGTGCAAATAGCAACATATGTGCGTCTTGATTAT
>CAKZPK010000299.1 GCA_937139035.1 uncultured Crocinitomix sp.
AATTGTTGGAGGAAATATATGGTGCATACTTCAATTTAATAAACCTTTTAATTTTGCCTTTCAGGTATCTGTTAATACAGCTGTTATTTTGCTCTATACCTTCATTGCTTTTCTTGTGCATGGCTCCGTCAAGGAATTTGCAAAAAGGACAAGGCAATCCTATGTGAATTTTCTATTGAAAAGAGACTTACATTCATTTAGTGAGCTAAATATTTTAATAGAGGAAAGAACGCTATTGGAAAAGAGGTTGTCAGCGTTGAGAGAAGGGTAAATGGAATTTTAATTTTTTTAGGAACATAATTTTTGTGGTTGGGATGCTGTAAATAGCTACTCGGCAATTATTGATTTTTCTCAGTAATTGTTGTTTGTTAAAAGGCTATATTTAAAGTTGATATTTATAACCCAAAATTTATGGCAAATAAAGAAAAATGGTGGATTGCTTTTAATCTACTTTCAAAAGGATTGAATAACTTTTATGAAATTCATGATACTCAATCTGGTCAGAAACTCTACGATAGATTAATTTCCTCAGATAAATTCAAAGATGAAAACAATTGGATTTTTAAATTTGAAAAAGAATTTGGCGTTAAAAGTGTGGACCCTATCCATCTGTTTTCCTCTATAAATAGCAATAAACTAAATCCTGAAAATAGAGTTAAAAGAATAAAAATCTTATTGAATTTACTGACTATTGATTATTCTTTTGATGATGTCGATTTTACTGGATGCCCAACTCCTGTAACTGTTAACCTAATTGGAGTTAGAAAAGAAGAATACCAAGAAGAAATTTGGGGCATATTTCAGCAAATAACTGTAGAAAAAAGCAAGGAACAGCTTAAAAGGACATTTAATGCTTATGAAAAATGGTATGGTGTAGCATTTGAGTCGTTTACAATTTTTCTTTTCTGGGTAAGATCGGATTGGTATTTGCCATTGGATAAACATACCAGTACATTTTTGGTATCCTCCTCTATTATTGAAGAGAAACCTAAGAATATTTCTTCCTATTTAAGAATGCTAATACCTTTTCGTAAGTCTAACAAAAACTACGAACAGAATGATGTCTATTTTGAAAAAGGCTTATTAAGAGAAATTGCACATGTTGCTTATCACATAACAACGAGCAAGGATTCATTTAAATGGACCCAGCATTTTCATCAATTTTATAACAGCTTATCTCCCTCTTCGTTTCTAACAGAAGAAGAAGTACAAATTTCAACAGAAATAGGCTTTAAGATTATTGCCATCCAAACTCACCCTGATTGCGACGAGCATTATCTCAATAATTTATCAAAAGAAAATGAAATATTTTACTTTGAAAAAGCTTTTAAAATTTCTTCTGATAAGATTGAAATCTCTTATAATCCAGCTAAAAATCCTCAACTTTACGGAAAAGATGAAAATAAAAGCATCAACATAACCGCTATTGTTGGGCAAAATGGCTCTGGTAAAAGTTCGCTCATTGAACTTCTTTTTAGAGCAATAAATGTACTGGCTTTCAAACATAAGAACAAGCTAAAAACCAAAGACCTAACAGCAATAACTGATTTGTTTGTCAGTCTTTATTATATCGTCAATGGTAAATTGTTTCGTTTGGATATTCAGGGGGAAGATATAAGCTTAGACAGATACACCTTCAAAAACAACACATTCAATTTTACAAGTTCCAGCGCATTTGGATATTCAGATTTTCAAGATTTCTTTTATTCAGTTGCTATAAACTACTCTCACTATGCGTTAAATAATTACCAAATAGGTGATTGGATTAATGGATTATTTCATAAAAATGATAGTTATCAAACCCCACTTGTAATCAATCCAATGCGGACAAATGGCAATATTGATATCAACGTGGAAAATCAGCTTTCGCGTGCACGTTTAATGGCTAATTTATTTGAAGTAACAGAGGAAGACAGTATTGGTATTAGAAGAATTGCTGAAGATAAGGAGGCATTTAAAATTAAATTTAAATTAAATAAAAAGAAAAGTAAACGATTATTTGTCAAAAAAAATGGGAAAGACTGGAAAGATGTCTTATTAAATAAATTAAAAGATAAAAGAGCAATATTCAATAGTGTTAAATCTACTTTTGAATTTCCAACAAGCTTTAAACTAGGAGATTCAATAATTAAGAAAGAGGCCCGAGATTATATCTTAAGAAAGCTCGTTCGAATCTCAATAACCTATCCATACTACAAAAAGTATTTTAATAAGGTCGAAGTTGAATTTGATCAGGATTTATTGGCTGAATATTTGAGAAAAATAAAAACCGATAACAGCCATGTTACTTATAAACTAAAGCAAACGATTAATTATTTGAGGTATGAAGATTTGACACCCAAAATGGATGAATTTGAATTTGTCATAAAAGAGCAAAGTGAAATTTATCAAAATTTTAAGTCTAAAGTAGATAATGCGCCAATTCTTCAACTTTTACCTCCGCCTATATTTAAAGCAAAAATTATTGTGTTAAATACCCAGGATAAAAGCGAATCTAATTTTGATAAATTAAGTTCAGGAGAAAAGCAACTGATTTATTCTATCAACTCAATGTTATACCATTTGAAAAATTTGGATTCGGTAAATAACGCTCAAACCAATTTAATAAGCTATAGTAATATTAACTTTTTATTGGACGAGATTGAGATCTATTACCATCCTGAATTGCAACGAAAATATTTGTCTTATCTACTAAATGCAATTAATCAATTGCCTTTAACCGAAATTCAAAATATAAATATTTGCCTGGTAACACATTCCCCATATATTCTCTCAGATATTCCAGATTGCTTTACACTAAAACTTGAAAATGGTAAACCTAATAACCAAGTATTAAAATCATTTGGAGCCAACGTTTATGACCTTTTAGCTGATGGTTTCTTTATGAAAGACGGTTTTATTGGCGAGGTGGCAATAAAACACATTCATTCAATAATTGATTACTCCAAGGATGATAAGCAAGAGTATAATTTTACTAAGCATCAAACGTTTGAAAAAAATGTAGCTCTAATTGGTGATGAAATTGTTTCAACCAAGCTTAAAAAAATGCTGGGTGAGAAATATGAAAGAAACTTTAATACGAATGAGGCCAAGCTAGAACAACTCAAACAGCAACAAGCTGAAATAGCAAAAAAAATCAAAAAATTGGAAGATAATGATTAGTATTCCTGATGAAAAATTAAGCGGTGCTTTGGAAGTGCATGTTGATGAACTTTTCATATTGATTAATCGCAAAATAGAAATTCTAGCCTTATGTCTATCCAAAATCAATGCGACAGAAACAACTAGAATTGATGACTTAAAGAAAGAAATAAGGAGTCTTCAAGGACATTATAAATCTAAGCTTGCAGTTGTAAATTGGTTCATTAAACCTTCTAATGATTCTGACGAAAACTCTGGTAAACTTGAAAGTTATGATGACCTGCAATTCTTTTTTAATTCCGACAGAAGAATTGTAAATAGATCGACTGTAGAAGCACTGTCTAAAACGCAAAACATTATTGAGTATTTCTCAATAAAAAAAGTTAAGGAAATATTAAAAGATAAACCGGATCAACTTGAGACACATTATGAGGAGTTTCAGGAACAGTTTTCAACTTTAAGTGAATTAGAAATAGAACTTATTAAGTTTTTGTTTGATTATCATTCTTTCACAAAAAAAACGGAAAAATATGATGCATACCAACTAGCTTCAAACCTAGGAGTTGATACTTGCTTGTACTGTAATAGAAATTATACGTTAACAATTACGAATGATGATGAAAAGATTATTAGACCTGAATGGGACCATTTTTTACCTAAATCCAGGTCGATATTACTTGCTTTGTCCTTTTACAATTTAATTCCAAGTTGTCATATTTGCAATTCAAACTTAAAAAGAGATAAAGACTTCAATCTTAAAGAGTATTTTCACCCTTATTTGTCCAAATTTGATGAGCATGAAGTTAAATTCACTTATAAACCTGAAAATCCAAGTGCCTTCAACCACAAGAGTTATGAGCGTCTAATTATTAGGTTAGATACGGACCATTTGATAGGTGATGAAAAGACTCGTATAGAAAATAATATTAATGTTTTTAAATTGGATGAAATATACAGTCATCATGAAAATATTGCAAAAAATTTCATGCGATTAAAGCGACTTTCAAATGGTAAATACTTGGAATCGATTAAAAACGATATCTTTAAAAGTACAACGGAGGAAATACCAAAAACAGATAAAGAAGTTTTTGAATTATTGCATATGAGTTTTACTGACCCTGAATTCTTTTATAAGCACCCTATGTCAAAATTCAAGAGAGATCTTGCATTAGAACTCAAAATTATTAAAGAATAAAAAACTGCCTGTAAACCATACAAATATTCTTGCCAGATAGCTCTCCGACAAGCATTAGAGAAGCTGAAATCACCAATCTTGTTGTAAAAACTGTTAGCATCCCATAATCTGAATTGTATTTGACAGTCAAATACACATAATTAAATAGCTTTTGGATCTATTTCCTGCGCTCTTTAATAAACAAAAGCAAGATTTAAAAAAGCAACGATTTATTCGACCCAAACCTCTTCTCATACTCCAAATTGAGTGGCGCCTTCATTTGTTGCTTAGTTCTAAGTTCGTCTAATCTGTTTTCTCGCAAACAATCCTGATCCAAATAAAACTCTCGAAAAACATTAGCAGCAGGATTAGCCACTAAACTAAAGTACAATTCGTGAATTCTAGTTCTAGCTTCGTTTAATGATTTGCAAAAAGTTTTTCAAAATAGGGGAAATCTCCATAGCACGTGTCGATTACGCATTGGCAATCATATAAATCACCTAACTTTTTGCCTCCTTTTTTCTTGAGGTAAAGGTCTTCCAAAAGTGTTAAGCGAAATACCATTTCATCTTTCTTTTTAGAAGTCACTTCATCCTTAATTCCAATTTCAAAATAGAGTGAGTTTCCTGCTCTCAAAATTCTCCAATAGGAGGTGTTGTCTTTATCTTTATAGAATTTATCGAAAACTTCTTTTGCTAAATCATAATCTCCTTTAATAGCACCTGGCTTCCCAAGTTTAGGGTCTTCATCAAGCGTTGCATCTTTTGGTAATTCAATACTTAAGCAGGTTTCGTCATTTATTATGATTCGTTTCTTGGTTTCCTTGTCATATAATCGACCATATTTGTAAATAAGTTTTAGCTTTTTCATTTGGGTTAAGTTAATTTATACTCAGAGGACAAGAATATTAAAGATAATTATTTTGATTTAATCAAAAATGATTCTTGTCAGAGAAAAGTTCATTTAAGCCCAAAAAACATTCCACCTCTTGAAAAGCTGTTATCAAATGAGTAATCTTTATTCGTTTCACAACTTATTCAATAAACCACCATCAATCCCTCCAAAGCTCTCCTGTATTCAGGTTCTAATTGGTTAACATAATCTCGAAATTGGTCTGGAAACTCTTTTTTGGCAAACCCTAGTAAATTTAAAAACCTTTGAACGTTATAGGGATGATTGGAATAAGCTTTTGCCATCCATGCAAAAAAAGATCGTTTTGAAAGTATCATTGCCTGGTGCAGAATAGCCTCCATTTTTACCTCTTTAGACAAGCCGTTCCCAATCATTATTTTATGCATAGCTGAAATTGAAGTTTCAAGGTTTTTATTGGCTAGTAAACCTATATTGTCTCCCGTAAACTGCGTAGCACGTTCATAAGGTTTTAGTAAAAAATTAAGCACGAAAGTTTCTTCTGCAGTATCTACTAAAAAGTAGAAGAGATTGAAGCGAAAGTGTTTTGTCTTTAAAGCACCTAAAAATCGAGCTATCACCCACTCTATTTCGGATAACTCTTGATCTCCGTTTTTCATCCCTGCCACTAATTCTGAATTTAAAATAATGAACCTCCTATTAAGGTGCTTAGCGACATAACCGTTAACTTCTCCATCTTGGACAATAAAAATAGGGACTCCCTCTTTCAACTTCATTTCCTTTTTTAATGCAAGATAGATTTGATTGATTTCAGGGAAACTTTTTTCACTCACTCTAACGGCATTTCCTGTGAGTTTTACAACAGTCATTTCTATTATTATCCACGAGAATAGCGCACCAAGGCCAATAAACAGTAGCAAACTTCCGAAACTTATAACTGTTAAAACGAAAATTATAACTGAAATAATTAAACTTGAAACAAGCGCTCAGGTAAAATAACCGTCCTCTTTAGGGTGTTTGATAATTTTGAAATCCTTGTCTCCTAGAATTTGGTAAGTGTATTTTTGATTCATGCTTTTTAGTAATGGGTGCAGTCAAAACTAAATACCGTCGTTTCTTGAATCAAGAGTAGAAGTACGCGAATCTACTCTTTGCTTTTATTGCTGCCTTACAATTGCGTTTTACGAGCAGTATGATGGGGCTTAGTAATCCTGACCAAAGAATACCCCTACAAAAAGACAAATCGAAAAATCCCAAACCAAACTAAAGCGAAAATAAATAGTATTATCTTAGCACAAACCAATTTAGACAATAGCATTTATTGTACTCAACCACCTAACTATGAAATTGATTACAACCTTAATTTTATCCTGCTTTAGTTTGGCATTATTCGCTCAAAGCTTTCCTGGTCAAGATATAATTGGCAAAGGATATAATGTGTTTGGCGAATTTGCTAATAATAAAAGTATTCAACCTTATCCGTTATTTGATTTTTCTAGAATGAGCAAAAGTCAGAGCCAAGGTTATACAGTGCCACGTAGAGTATTTTTAAAGGAAGTGAATGAACATATTGTTGAAACAATTGAAGGTTCATCTGTTTCAGAATATGTCTCTAATCTGAGTCAAGATGCGGGGTTGGATTTTGATGCATTTGTTTTTCAAGCGTCTTTTGAAAATCACTTTGATAAAGAAATAGAGAAAAATTCAGGTATATTTTATTATACCTATATGGACCTTAATACGAAATGGCAAGTGAGTCTTGATTCTCGAAATATAGACACATTGAAAAACTATTTAGACTCGCTATTCAAGTCTGATTTAGGAACAATGGAACCTGCAAGTTTATTTGCTGAATATGGAACGCATTTTATTTCAAGTGCTTATATCGGTGGTCGGATAGATTATTCTTCAACCACCCAAACTAACGAGGAAAACGTAATTACGGAAGTGAAAACAGCGATTCGTGGAAAGTATCGTGCGTTAAGCGGAGAACTCAGTAATGATGAATCATACGATAATCAATTAAGAGAGTTTAATACTTCTACTCGGCTCTCAGTTATTGGTGGTGCTTCAGAATATACGCGAGACATGAAAAGCAATGAACAATATCAAAATTGGGCGACTAGCTTAACTGAAAAACCCGCACTTTGCGGATTTGACAATAGAAGTCTTAAACCAATTTGGTTGCTTTGTTCATCTTCTGAAAGAGCAAATCAATTGGAAGATTTTTTTAATAAAATGATTTTACCAAAACATCCTCTTCCACTTTATTTTGAGAAGGATCCCATTCTTGATAATACGAACCTGACAGAAACCTTTGCACTTGTGTTTACTGGTTTCCAAATACATGAGGATTGTGACCCTCCTAGTACATTTATTGAAGACAAAGCAGGAGAATTTAGTTATGGTCTTACTGTATTGGTAAATGACGTTGCTGTGAAATCAATCCGAATGAAAGAAGGTTTTGTCAAAACAGTTTGGTCGGGCAATTTTTTAACAGTAGATGAACGACGTGATTTTACGGTTAATTTAGAACCTGGTTCAACAATAAAAATCGAGTTTTGGTTAAAAGAACATGAGACATATGAGAGTGACGATATGATGGGGCCATATGTAATGACTTATAACTATCCTTTCACAAATTTCCACAATTATACCGACAATGATGGAGCCGAATATTGGAGAAGCAAAAATACAACCCTTTACAGAGATGATAAATGCTACGCTCAAATATATTATAGAGTAGTACCTACTTATGACGAATCTGCGCAGGAGTTCGGTGGTAAAGGATGGGATTATTTTTTGGAAGGAGATTTTGATCAAAGTCTTGCTAATTATCGCAGAGCATTAGAGATTGATAATTCAACTTGGTTTGTTCATTATAATGTGGCATTAATTTATTTGATACAAGGTAATCCTTTAGCCTTTGAAAAATATAAACTCATTTCAGAACTCTGTCCTAATGAAGCAACTAATAAGGCGGCATATCAGGATATTTTGGATTACGAATCGGCTCATGGCGAAATTAACCGATCTGAAGAAGTAAAGATTTTATTGAAAAATACGTTTTAATATCTCTCTAGGAAAAGTTCGCACTCATGACAAAAGCAGCCTACAATGTCATTATTATCTCTCTAATTATTTTTGCAGTTTTATTCCTGCCATCTAGTTTTTCGTGGATAGAAAGTATTGGGGCATTAATGCAAGAGAATAGAGGCTTTTTTGCTTATATATACATTTCTATAATACTTGTTAGTTCAACCGTTCTTGTTCGCTACTTTTGGATTGAGCGGCTATGGTTTGTATTAGTAGCAATAATATTTTTGGACCTCTCTCAAATTGGCTATGAACTCTATATGTATTTTGTGTTTGATCCTAGTAATTGGCACGATAGTTCTTATGGATTTATCTTTTTATTCTTGATGCTACTTAACTTGATTTATGCAGGGAGTCTAATGGCGACAAAGGGTTTTAAATGGCTAAAAGTAAGTGGTATTGCTCATGCGATTTTAATTGTGATGACAATAATAGAAACATTTGGTTTATTAGATCATTTGTTGATGAGCACTTTGTGGCTAGCAAATAGTGGCTTCTTAGTTTATCACTTTATATACGAACGGAACCGATTGGGGCTTGACCCCCCAATGAACGATAACGAAGAAGTATTAGATTTTTAAGTGTAATAAGTTTTACCTCAAAGTCCCCCTAAAACACAAAAGTAACCCCAATAGTAGCCCATTGATGCCAGCGCGTGCTCGGATCAAGCACTTCTCCTTCAAACGTATGTAAAGTACCCGTGCTTTTATATTCTGGTGACTTTATGCTATAGCGATAAAACACGTTAAAGCTTGGGAATTGCAAGCCTAAAGTGAGGTTGTTATAAAGCACTGCACGCCGCACATTTTCCTTGTCTAGTTTATAGACGCTTGGTTTTGCAAATGATTTGTCGTCCCCCTCATTGGTTCTAAACATACCGTGTCCTTCTAAGGTGGTATTGTGAATAACGCCGCGTAAGGAAATATCGTAGTCACCAAAAAAACGGATCCGCTTCATGCGATCTATATTGTTTGAATAACGAGTTTTGGAAAGGGTGTTATGGCTGTTTTTATAAATAAAATTATGACTGGAAATATTTAAACCAACTTGTGCATAGGTCATAAAATAGCCAACTGCTGCTTCTCCTGAAAATGAAGGGATGAATTTTATGCCACTACCAGTATAACTTGCCGATTTTTTGAGGAATAAAAATTCCCATTTATTGCGAAGTTGAAAAGCCAATCGGCCAGGATAATCAATTTGTGCATCCCAACCTACCGGTGCAGGACTCAAAGAAATGTCGCGGTGCAAAATGTTTTGAAAATTATATCCAAAACGCCCTCCTATAATTCCAACTTTAACATCTGTCACCCATCTTCTCATATTGTCATCACTAATTCCGTGGTTTTCAAAACCGACATAGTGAAAGCAGGCGTGGGGCCGATCCAATAAATTAAAAGTGTCGTTTTTTATGAATATTGCGGTGTCTTTAAAATAGGGAGTATATACTTCACCGCCGTAGGTAAATACTTGGTAGCTTTTATTAACTGCGCCTACGCGCATTTTAAACAAATCGGTGATTAATGATAGTTTAAGGGCGCCAGTATAGTCCATGTCGTTGTTGGTTTGACCACCTATTCCAAAGGTTAATAAATCATTGCCATGTTCTAGTTGAATTCCTTTTAGGCCTCTTTTATCTTGTGTTTCATAATTATACCAAGGCAGGTTATTATCTGCAATAATATTCATTTGTTTTGAGATCGAAAGTATCAATTTTTCACGTACTAATGAATAATGGGTATTGCCTGCATGGCGGTGTCGGGTAACAAATTCTAGTAGTATAGATAATGCTTTAAGGTCGGTGTAGCTTTGCAGGATTTTTAGCGTGTTGGGGGTCAATTCAGTTTCAGAAAAGTTGTTTCGCTCTAATTGGTATAAGCCATGACTAATGTCTTTGGAAATTCCAATACTGGATACTTGCTCGTGTCTTTTAAGTAAAAAATCAGCTTTATTATCAACCACTTTATAGTCACTAGAATCTGCAAGGTTAATGCTAATCAAACTATCCGCCTTCTGTACTTTCTGCTCAATTCTATTATAACGATCATAGAGGTTATAGTTCAAATTAAACGTGTCCTTTTCTATCGAATGCACCATTTGGATTATTTCTGAGACGCTGAGGTTTAATTGGGCCTTTGCAGTGGAGCAAAGAATCAGAAGTAAAAAAGTAGTTAGTAGTTTATGAAGTGTTCCAATTTTATTTGGGGTGCTGAGTGTTGATAGTAATATCATAGCGTAAGTTTAGGTTTACTCAAATGTAGGTATTAATTTCTTCGAAAAGGGATTTGAAACCATTCATTATCAATCGGTTTAAAGGAACGGGAAAAGGATTGGTTATGTAATGCTGATTCTTGACCTAACAAATACTAATCAAATAGTTACGGATAATAAAGGGAATAATATTTTTAATTGGAAGCTTTAGTTTTTAGCATAAAACTATTTATATTAGTCTTCAATTGTTAATCATTAAAACAAAAATTATGAACAAAGATGAGAAAGAGTATGAGTATACTCAAGCTGATTTGGACAACCACGCCAATCAATTAAATCCTAACAATGACGAGTACGAGAATTGTCGGGATCATGACGAATAAAAATTATTAACCAAAACTTAGAAAAATGAGTTCAAAAAAGAAAACACCACCACCAAATGGTCCTGCAAAAACAGGAAAGAAATCTGGAAAGGGTAGAGGGAATAATCCGCCAAACCCTAAAAAGAAATAAGGTGGACAAATTGAAAGGTTGCGTTAATAGCGCAGCCTTTTTTACAATTATTCAACAGTAATTTATGTAGGAGTATTAAATTAATAGATAGCTCTAAGGTATGGAATTTATCGCTTGAATAGGGCGTATTCACTTTAAGTAAAACAAAGTGCATAACGTGGCAAAATGACTGATAAACTATTGATTACAGCTGAAAAATTCTATTTTTACCTTCTAAATTGACTCAATTAAAATGAAAATAATTCTCTCACTTTTATTACTGCTATTTTTTGGTTTTACAGCACAGTCTAAAAATGATACACTCATTACTTATCACACTTATGATGGCCAGAAATGTAAAAAAAGAAAGGCGAGATATATGATGAAGTCCTATCCTATGGAGGATGGTCGATTTGGAGTTGAAGAAATAAAACTCTCTGGAGAATATATTGAAAAAGCTGTGTATAAATCGAAAGAAATGCTGGTGAAGGATGGAGCGTTCGAAAGTTATTTTTGGAGTGGGAAGGTTGAATCTAAAGGAACTTATCGCAATAATCGTAGAGAAGGTGAGTGGACTTTTTATTTGAATGGATTTAACATGAAGTCGCGTGGAACGTTTGAAAAAGGACTTAAATCAGGAGAGTGGGAGTATTTTGATGAAAACGGAAGACTTAGGAAAAAATGCAATTATTCCAAAGGTGAGCTTAATGGCAATTATGAAAGATGGGAAGGCAGACAAAAAACTGAAAAGGGTTTTTATGAGGAGAACAAAGAAATTGGTGACTGGATGGGGTGGCATGCAAATGGCAAAATAGCTTATAAAGGAGCTTTTGAAGTAGGGGTTCGGACTGGTGAATGGCTTCATTATTACTCGTCAGGACAGATTTTCTCAAAAGCTATTTTTGTAACCTCTTCGCAAATAGAAAGAACATTTTTTGATGAGCAAGGAAATGAGGTTGAATTTGAGGGGGAAAAAATAACAGAGGCATCTTATACAGGAGGAGAGTTGGCAATGATGGATTATATTCGAAACAATGTTATGTATCCAGAGCTTGCCAGAAAACAAGGTGAACAAGGTATTGTATACTTGCAATTTACAGTGATGCGCGACGGTAGTTTAGCAGATGTTGAAATAAGATTGGGCGTGTCTGAAACGATAGATGCAGAAGCAATTCGTTTAACGAAAGCAATGCCTGACTGGCAGCCTGCAAAACTGTTTGGTTTCAGAATTCGCACGCGCTATACTTTACCCATCCATTTTAGGTTAGGTTAATAATTCTTATTAAAACCATTACTATAATCTTTGAAGCGATAAGAGAATAAGTCTCCTAATGAATTCCTTGTGTAATGAAGCTAGATAAGTATCCTGTGCGGTGATCCTGAATGACTAGAATAGGCAAACCTTGTTTATTGCGAATAAGATCTTCCATAAACCCTTTGTTTCCAAAGTTAAATAGGTTTTGTTCAGTCAAATTCACAATTGAAATAACATCACTTTTTGCAATTTTAGCCAAATCAGCCACGCCCTTTTTCAAGTCATCTTCAGAGCTTCCAAAAGTCTCAACCGCATAAGGTAAATTAGCTGCGTCTAATAATTTTGTAGCCACCATTAAATTGGTTTTACTTTCCGGTGAAGGTTTTGAGTTAATTGCCAATTTAACTGTAAATGGCATAAAATGATTTAGAAAACTCAGTGCTTCAATATTTTGTAATGAGTGCTTTGCAGAGAATATAGGCATTAACACTTGCTCAATTGGTCGGTAGGCCTTTAAATTATGTGGTACAAAAACAAAGTTCGCTTTTGCATGATTCATAATATGCATCATTCGACTAGAGAAAAAACGCTCTAAAAATTTCATTTCATGCGTTCCGCAAAAAACAAATCCTATCTTTTCATTATTGACGAATTCAGTAATTTCTTCTTGAATATCGCCAATTAATTCATTTACTTTTATGTCAAAATCTGCAGAGGAATATTGTTTTTTTAATTCTTCCAAACGTTGACTCGATTCAGCCGATTTATCATCATCAGAAACATTGAGTATTTCCAAGTTTCCCTTAATAGCTTTAGTAAATTGTGTTGCATAATCCAATGCGTGGATAGATTCTTCCGTAAAATCGATTAAAACGATATTTTTCATTAGTTATATTTTAATTAATTAGAGAGGATAATTTTTAATATAAAATGTGCTTTAATCCTCTAAATAAGTTCTCTTCTAAAATGTCAAATTTTCCATCAACAATAAATAGAGCTTTAATATCGGTAAATAAATTGTCAATTTCATCCTTGCTGTATTCAAATCTTTCGATTGCAGCTTTTATTTTTTGAATTCGTTGATAATCATTGTCTGCGTCAAACTCATCATGAATATGATCAAGATTATGTTCTCCTACACGTTTTTTAATAAAGTCTAGCTCTTTTTTGTCTTCCATAAAATTAGCATGCGCAGCAAAAAGTAAAATATACGCCTTGAGTTCTTGTGATGTCCATTGATTATCCATAGTCTTTATTTTTTTTGATTCTAAGGCGAAGTTAGGGGAACATAGAAGGGATAAATATGATTTTTGTCAATTATTGATAGGATAGATTACCATATCAAATTGCATTATTAAATTGAGCTTACAACCTTCATTAATTCCAAAAGAGACTTCATGATCACATAAAAAAATCCCTAGATTTGCAGTGATATGGATGAGTTTTTTAAAGAACATAGTACAGAATTAATAGGTACTGCAATAGCTATTGGAAGTTGGATTTTGTTAAGGCTATTAGTAGGAGTTTTAGTTCGCAGGCGCTTGCGTGTAAGTCAGTTTAATGACGCCCGAAAACGCATGGCAGTTAAGAGTTTTAATATAATTCTTAATTTGATTTTTATTTCAGCACTAATTACAATTTGGAGTGTTGCTCAAGAAGATATTCTACTGTTATTATCCTCAATAGTTACTGTATTGGGAGTGGCATTTTTTGCGCAATGGTCGCACCTGTCTAATATAACCTCTGGCGTTATTATTTTCTTAAACACTTCCACTAGAATTGGCGATAGCATTAGAATAATGGATAAAGATTTTGATATGGAAGGAGAGATCTTAGATATTGGGCTTATGTTTTTCAAATTGCAAAATGAAAAGGGTGAAATTATTTCTTTGCCAAATAACATCATTCTGCAAAAGGCAATAAAAACCAATGCTAAAAAAATTGATTCAAAAGAGGTTATTGATGAAACTAGCGAATAATATCGCACCAATCCATTACATATTCAAAAACAAAAACCTCTTTGCGTTTCATTTTTGTTTTTTTCAAGTTTAATTCACCTAAATCAAGACAATTAAACAGACTTGTTGGTAGCCATTCTACTGGGTTATAACTTAAATCGAGGGCTTGAATTTTGGTCATGTTTCCAATTGATTCTGGAATTTCCGTTAGTTCGTTGTGCGCAAGTAGCAGTTGATCCGCATGCATATTACCTAGTGAATCTGGTAAAACATAGATTTGATTATAGGATAAATCTAGTATTTCTGTGCCAAGTTGGGTAACTTCATTCGGCAGTTCTTGAATTAAATTATTATTCAAATAAAACCCCAAAGCAGGTGTTGTAAATAAAGATCCTGGTACTGCTTTGAGTAAGTTATGATCTGCATAAAATTCAAAAAGTTCTTTAAGATTTCCAATTTCTTCAGGAATTTCGGTGATTTTATTATGAGAGACATCAAGGTCAGTTAACTCAATTAAGTCGAACAGAAAAAGGGGCAATTCAGTAATCTCATTATGCGAAATACATAATTGGTATAAATTTTTAAACTGAGCAATTTCTGGTGGAACTTCAGTAAGTTCTTGCCCGTTCAAAAACAGAATTCTAACATCATCAGGATTCTTTAACGCCTCTTCCATTGAGTTATAAGTTTTTGGTTTTTGCGCTAGTCCAAGAATTGGAATGAATAATAGAATGGTAAGTATTGTTTTCATTTCTTAATAGTTAGGATCTTAGAATTGAATGTAGTTAAAATATGCGATATCTGTTTTTGTATCGTTAAAAAACTATACTTATGACGGATAAATAATCTTATAATTGATTAAAAATTAAGATATTTGTGTCATGTCAAAAATTCCCAAAGATGCATATACTGGTCGTGGAACAAATGAGAACCCAACTAACCGTTTTCAGCAATATAGTTATGGAATTGATGAGGAATATTTACATTCAGATGATTACGTGGCACCACAAACTCGTTTTATAGATATTCACCCAAAATCAATCGTTAATAAGGTGATTAGTCCAGATGTTGGAATGGATTATTCATTAAACCCTTATCAAGGATGTGAACACGGTTGTACGTATTGCTATGCAAGATTAACACACGAATATTGGGGCTATAGTCCTGGGGTTGATTTTGAGCAAATCATTATGGTGAAACAAAACGCCGCGGAACTTTTAAAAGCCACCTTCCAAAAAAAAACATGGAAAGTAAAACCCATTGTGCTTTCAGGCAATACTGATTGTTACCAACCTTGTGAGAAAAAATATGGCATTACGCGTGCCTTGCTAGAGGTGTTTTTAGAACACCGCCATCCGGTAGGCATCATTACTAAAAATGTATTGATAAAAAGAGATTTTGATATCGTAGCGGAGTTGGCCAAACAAAAATTAATCACCGTTTACATTAGTATTACAACTTTAAATGAAGCCTTGCGACGCAAACTAGAGCCTAGAACAGCAACCAGCAAACGTAAATTAGAATTAGTGGCGCAATTAACTGAGTTGGGTGTTCCTGTCACCGTGATGGCGTCACCAATAATTCCTGCTTTAAATGATCATGAAATAATTGGCATTGCAAAAGCCGCCGCGGAACATGGTGCCGCAAATTTTCATGCACACGTAGTGCGGTTAATGGGGCCGAACGAAACCATTTTTGAAAATTGGTTGGCGGATCATTTTCCAGATAGAAAAGATAAAGTAATGAACCAGTTAAAAGCCATGCACGGAGGTAAAACAGGCAATTCTAATTTCGGCGACCGCATGAGAGGAACTGGTTCTTTTGCTAATAACATTCGCCAACAACGAGCACTTGCTAAAAAGAAGTTTTTTCCAAATGCGCAGCAGCATGAATTGCGCTGTGATTTATTTCGGCGGCCTAGTGTTGGAGGGCAGTTGGGCTTGTTTGATTAATTTGCGCTAACGTCTAGCAGCACTGTTAAAGCGTTCATTTTTTGCCAATTCAACGTCATTTATAAAGCTTGCAATTGCTTCTTTACGCATTCCGCGTGTTTGAAAACTAATTTTAGCTCCACCATCAGAGGTTATTAAAATTATATGTTTACGTGACAGTAAGTATATGAGGATCAAAAGACCTCCGACAACAAAACCAATTTGACCTAACTCCATTCCTCTTTCCATTAAAAAGTAAGCGCCAATACAACCAAAAAGCACTCCCAATACCAACAAAATCGGGTAACTTTTATATTGCGTTTCAATGGCGCTTATTTTTTCTAAGAAAATTGAACATAAGCTTTCGTTCCCTGCACTTTTTATTTTATGGCGTACCCTATAATTTGTGAGCACAAAGCGTGCACTTTTCGATTGACTAATAATCGCCTCATTTTCTAATAAATATATACTTTCCACAGGTGTTGTTAGGGTTGAGATTAGTTTTCAATTGATCAGCGAAATACGAATTCGCATTAAATTTGTCGCTCCAATAAACGCCCCTACAAATCTCCATTTAGTATCTGAATGAAACTAGTTCATCAGAAATTAAAAATGGAGATTGATAGTAGAGTTGCCTTTTTCATCATTCAAGTGTTAGGGGTAGTTTTATTGTTTAATTTATTTTCAGTTTGTTTACATTTTTCACAAAGTTGGCCTTGTGTTGGTTTACTTAGTTTGCGTTCATAATTTATGGCAGGCCAATGCATGCAGTCGGCAGTCCAATGCCAGGTGTCACCACCTTTTCTTTTTCGGTATTCCATTTAGTTCGGGTAATTTGAGATGGGTTTAAAGTTCTTGTCTTGGGATGGAATAGTAAAAAATATCTGCCTAAAAAGGTTGGTTAAGTTCCGAAGAAGGAGTTTTGCTTCCCGAAAAAGTGTAATTACTTTAAAATGAAAGCATTTATTAGACTTGAAACCATAGGCTCTGGTCTGCCGCTTTTAATGAATTCAATCGGGCAGTCCATTTTACTGAACCAATCATTCCAATAGGCCGTAATAATTTCTGTATGAAATTTAGCTCGTTTTTTGCCTCCTGTAATTTCACAAACTAAAGCTTCAGTGTTGGTCCAATCTATTCGTACTGGGCGTAGATTTAAACCTTGGTTTGTAATGCAGTTTTGCAAGCTGTCTCTGCTAGCGGCAGTCATGAGTTTTTGACTAAAATTTTCTATTTCTGTGATACCACCTCCAGTGTCTTCTTCAATCCTGCCATCTGTAATTATTATTAGTTTGTTTTTGTAGGTATTGTATAGAGTAGGAGCTTTTAAAAAGCTCTTTAAGTCTGATTTGAAGAAGGTGTAGAAGTCTGAGGCTATCGTGTTCTTTGCGGCGTATTCGTATATTTCTCGACAGTTGCGGTTATATTTTGTAGTGCGATATGGTGTGAAAAATAATTGGTTAGGGTTGTTGGTATTTCCATCCATATTGATAAATAGATTGCTGAATTGCTGTTCTAAATCTCCATTCATATTTGAATCGTCAGTTATAACAACGGCCATTTGATCTCCACTTTCTCTAGTGCCAACAACCTCTAAAAATGATTTCCAAATGGTGTGCATTATGTTTATATCTCTGTCAAATTGATTGGGGTAATTAGCAGTATCTGAAATGCGATTGGACAAATCTGGAATAACAATTAGGTTTAAGTGTGTTGGGGTGGGTGGAAGCCATTCTAAACAAGCATTAACTTCTATTGAAGAAAGCTTAAATGTGGTTAGTTTTTCGCGTGTTTTATCTTCAAATACCTGATTATTGAATTCTTGTCCGCCATAAGTTTCCCAAACTCTTTTCACCTCCTCTGCTGTGGTGCAATTTGATAGTTCTGTATATGCATTATTCATGTCAGGAGAGCGCATTAACAGCCCTACAAAACCTATTATTAAAGCCAGAATAATAATAAATAGGATAAAGCGATTTCGTTTTCTGGTATTAGTGGTAGCCATATTTTGGGGTTAAGCGTTTAAGAATTCTATTTTTGATTGCAACCATTTTTCCTGAATGCTCAAAATATGATGCATTCTTGTTTCAGCATCTGCTAAATGATTCATGCCATGTTCCGCATAAGTATTATAACCAAGCATAAATTCCTGAATGGAGTGTTCCATATGTTTGGTAATATATTCTTTTGGGATTTTTCCTGCTGTCAATTCGTTTAAGGCCGTTTTTTTTCTAAAAATTACATTTGAAAGTGAGGTTGATTTTGTTTCTATTTCACTCATTTGATGAGTTAATTTTAGTAATTCCTCATGGAGTATAATTGTTCTATTATTACCCAGCACTGGATTAGTGGGAGCATTTCGATCGGAATGATTGAGAACAAAATTGAGTAAAAGCCCCCATAATAAATAAGCAATAAACCCTAAAAAGAGAACGAGGTAAAAATTGGCATCAAAAAAAATCATATCTCCTGACCATAGTTCATTATAGAGGCCATTTTCATAATCTCGCAAGTAAACGCCTTGCGTAATTTTATAGCCTATTATTATATCTATGATGAACGTAAATGCAATAATGATAATTAACGGTCCAAATGCTGGTTTGCCTTGCTCCTCTTTTGTTTTTTGGTACTTATTAAAAGTAATATATGTCGCAAAGCCGACTGCCATAAAAAGAAATGGAAATAGTATTACAAAGAGCAATGCATTTCCGCCGTGGTGAAATGCAATGGAATAAACAGATGGATTTAAAATTCCGTTACCCGCAGCCGGAACATCAAACAAAATGCTAAAACCTGTTGAAGAATAAAAGAGGATTAGAAAAAAGGTTAAACCTACAGTAATAATCACCCCAATTGCATAGGGTAAAAATTTGTTTGCTGTTGCTTTGCCCGACTCATAACTGCCAGATGTAAACCTTGTCAATTCAGTAGTCTCTATTTCCTGCTCTCTGCTTTCTATTAATTGATTAATGTTGCTAATGCTTGAATCAATTCTCTTTTTTTGTAATTCAGTTTGCTCAATTTCTTGTGTCAATTTGTTTTGAAAACGGTCTTTTTCAGACTTGTTAATAGTAATGTTGTCAACTATTTCGTCATAAGCACCATCTAGATAATTGCAAATTGAACTGAGTGCACATTTAGATTCTACTGCTGCTGAAAATCCTTGTTTATAATAATTATTCATGCTTAGATTTATCGATTCAAAAGTTTTAGGTTGAGAGGGAATTAGATGTTTCGCATGAGTTTGCCTAGCCATTTTGCCAGTTTTGAGGATAAATTTCCTTTTTGGCGAGTTCTCCATTTATAAATGACATAATTCAAATCCTCTTTTGAGTAAGGTTCAGCAAGAAATGCATGGATAATTCCTTTTAAGGTTTCTTTTGTTGTCTTGTCTTCGAACAATAAGTAAAAGAATATTTTTATGCGCAACCACATGCCAAATCCAACATTATTAGTAGTGGTTTGCGGTTGAATTTTAACCTTGTTGGACTGAGCGCGTTGATCTTTTAGCCATTGAATTTTTCTTTCCTGCATTTCTACCGCATGTGCCAAAATTTGGTCATGTTCTTCTTTTTCAAATGTGTGCGCAATGTCTAAAAATGTAAGAGTAGCAAATTTTTGCGCAGGCTTTGAAGATGAATTGAGCCAAGCAAATAATGTTTCTTCTAATGCTGTTAATGGTCGGGTCATCATTTTTTCCCATGCAGGATATTCAGTGCCATAAACGTTAATGAAAAATTGACCGTTATTCAATCTTTTGCGCTGCTCTAAAAACTGAAAAGTCCAACTTTTAACAAGTACTTTTCTATGGTCAGGAGTGAAATTTCCAATTGTTTCAGGAATATATTCATAGGCCATGGCATAATCTTGCTGTTGCAGATGAGCTAAAAAATTCAAATTTGCTCGAACCACATCTCCTCGTTTTTCAGTTTTTAATAGTTCAACAGCAATTCCATAAAGTTCCCTTAACGTAAACCCTTTATCAGTGATTTCAATTTTTTCAAGTGTATTTATAATTGAAATTAAAGCATTGTCCCTTTGTGTTGTTTTATTTCTTCGGTTGTCTTCCGAATGTTGCTGCATGCAAATGGATAGCCAATGATTAATCACTTCCTTTAGCGTGTCAGGATAATCCCGATAACCATTCATTAAACCTTCACTTATAGCTTGGCTATAACTTGGGTTTGGCATGAGTGAATCAAAAATTTCGTTGCGAAGTTGGAACGTATGGTGCACAATAAATTTAGGAAGCACTTTCGCAACAGATTCTTGCACTTTGCTGTTATAATCAGTAGCAAAAGTGATTAAGAAATCAACAATGTCTTTGTGCAACTTGTTAGGTTGGTCATAGTCTGCCGCATATGCTAAAATTCGTACAGTTGTTGCTTTAATTGCAGCAATAGTATCGCCATTTTTACTGTCGTTTTTATTTAAAAACAGGGCAATTCTTTTCTTAATCGTATCTGCTTTTAGCCATTTGTTAATTGTTTCAAATAAAAGGTCATCCTCTTCGTACAACCTGTATTGCGCTAATGATTTTGCTGCTATTCCCTGAATAAAATCGTGTTTGCTTGCAGCCAATTCTAGGTAGATGCTTTCAATATTGGTTAATTCGTTAATCCCAATGTCTCTAGTAGTTTCAATAAAAACTTGCCTTAAAAGTGCTCTTTTTTGCGTGGTGCCGTGCAAATCCCAATTGGTATGTTTTCTTTTGTAAGACTCTTGCATTAATCCCGAAAAAACAGATAGTGCTTTTTCAATATGTCTGGGGAATTGTTGCACAGCAGTTCGCAATAAATTAACTCTTGTTCCAGGATTTCTTGCAACAATAAGGTCTCCTTCATCAGTCGTTTCAAATCTGAAAAACACCATTAAGAACTCAAGGTTATGATAGTCCAGGGCCTCCAATGTTTTTCCACTTTGTCTCCAAAATGTTGTGTCAATCATATGACTAATAATCTCAAAATATTGATTGCAAAACAAACCATTAAATAATGCAGTAGTAAGGGCTATTATTTTTTGTTCTAGCGTTAAATTATTAAACCACTTTGTTTCAATTTCTTCTTGCGATTGACTCAAGTTTGTAATGATTTGCTCTAATTTTTTGTCAGACAATAAAGTTTGTGCTGAACGGCAATTATTAAGGAAAATAGTTAGTTTTTGTGGCGTGTTTACAGATTCAACTAAGGTTGAAAGTGTTTGGTTTTGACTGAATTTTGTATGCTCATTTATTTCATCTAATTCTGTCAAAAATGGAGGGGTTTGCGCTTGAATTTTAGCCGTAAACCATTGAATTAAATCGGCTTTACTATAATGGTTGTTTTCTGGTACAGTAAACCAATATTCTATTATGTTTCTGCCAGATTTTAACCAGGTTGACTGAGGTGTAGCTGTGTTTATAATAAAATAGGATTGCTTTTCTTCGCTTATTTGTACCAGTTGGTTAAAGTCGTATTGAATGTGCCTTGGATGAATGGCGTTAAGCAGAATAATATTGGACGAGTCCAGTTGCATGAGTTGGCTGTTTAATGCTACATCCTCTTCATTTTGAATCAGTTCAATTATTTTATGGTCAGGTTGATTTTCTCCTAGGCGTTTTGCAATGTTTCTTCCAAAACTAAAGTGATCGAAGTGATCATTTCCTTTAATTATTAAAACCCGCTTATTGCGGATTTCAGTAAGAACTGTATCGCTAAAAATGGGGTCCGGATAAACCTCTTCTTGTTCAAAATCAATTTCAGAAAAAGAGGGATTTGTAATACGGTGTTCGTAAAAATTATGGATTTGATCGCCCGTGTTCACATTTTGGGCGTGAATCGTGGAATTGGCAATAATAGTTCCTTTATTATCTATATTTTCAATTGTCGTTTCCATCTTTTCCGTTTTTGTTATAATAGTTATGAGTCACGTTTCCGAAGTTGATATTTTCACCTTTAACGGTATCTGTAAACACGTTTCCTCCATTATTGTTAAATGTTTCAATATGAGTGTTACCTCCTAATCTTAATCCTTTTGAATCTGAGTTATTGTTGAGTTCAATAGTGTTTTTGAGAATGGCAGAAAGCGCCATTAATAGGCCATGTTCTCCAGCTATATCATGTTTGTTATTAATGAAACTTGTTCTTAACTGATCTTGTGATAATGTTGCGCCAATGCGAACTGGGATGATTTGTCCAAGCTCAAATAAAGCAGCTAATTCGTTTTTAAACTCATCCGGCCTTAATAAATTATTGGCGTTGTCATCTATGCACCAAATTACCAGTGGTTGTTGAGCTGAGGTTGTTTTTAATTGGCTCAAAATACTATTTTCAGCATCTTGATTTAATTCTTTATATTCTAGTATGATTGTACTATTTTTTTTAGGGTAGTTTAAAATAGTCTTTACCTCATCTAGCCTATTTGCTGTAGCTAAAATGATGATTTTGGTTTCATCAAAATTTGAGAAATCGATTTTATTAAAATCAATAAATGACTCAATTGCTCCTAGCTTTTCTTGGAAACTAGACCAGCTTTTAATGTTGATGTAGTTTAAAATACTCGTGATAAATTCAGCATTTCTGCCAACATCTTCACCTTTTTCAATACCTGAAGTAATGTCTGTATACAAGTCGTTCAGGTATTTTTGTTTTA
Organism: uncultured Crocinitomix sp.; assembly: GCA_937139035.1. Classification (GTDB taxonomy): domain Bacteria; phylum Bacteroidota; class Bacteroidia; order Flavobacteriales_D; family Crocinitomicaceae; genus Crocinitomix. The sequence goes on from CAKZPK010000299.1 coordinate 22,759, forward strand.
TTTCTGGTGGTTTAGGTTCGCTAGGGTTTTTAATTATACCATCAATAATATTGCTAGACAAAGTACTAAAGCCACTATAGGTTAATGAGTTTTTACTTTTCCAGGAACAAATTTCGAGTAGTTGTAATAATCGAGTAGGGTTGTATGGAGTAGCCATGTTGTTCTTTTCTATCCAAGAACAGCATACTTAATCATTTACTAAAATAAAAATGCTTAGTTGCTTAAAACAAAACCCCAAACGGGATTTATATCTCCCCGTATTTTATACGGTATCAAAATTTTTCAAGAAATCTTTCCTGTAGGTGTCGCTAATAGGAACCGCATCTTCAACCCCTTCTAACTGAATCATGTTACCTACGTAGGTTTCAACCTTTTCTATATTAATAGTATAAGAACGGTGTACCTGAACGAGGTTATCAGTATTCAACTTCTCAATTACATTGTTCATGGGCGTAGAAGAGACGAACCGCTTGCCATTGGTTAAAAATATATCGCAATTATTTCGTGCGGCTTTAAGATAAACAACATCTTGCTTCACTATTTTATGCTTCTTGTCACCATGGCTCACTAAAATAAAAGAGCTTTCTGGAACGTCAGTTTCTTCTGTATTTATTTCCAGCAAACTATTGCGTAGTTGCAATAATGTAACAGGCTTTGGTAAATTAGTTTGTGGTTTTGTTTTTTGAGCACGCTGAAATGTTTGCAAATTTTGCATCTCACTTAAATAAATAAACGGGATATTTTTCTCGTGCAATTCCAATCCCAAATCAATACCACTTAGTGGGCCATTTAATTCTATGTCAACCAAGGCAACGTCTGGCTTTGCTTGATTGATTAGCTCCATTGCGTCAGCAACATTATCTGCAGTCTCAGTTTTTGGATAACCTAAAGATTCTAATTTGTCCTGTAAGTCTTCAACAATAAGCGGATCATTTTCTACAATAAGAATGTTCATATTATTTGGGGTTAGTATATTTACACTACCCTAAATTTAGACAAAAATGAAAAGTAAAGCGTTAATCACATTTTTAATATGTTGCTCAACGCAGATTCTTTGGTCTAGTCCCACTTTGGATTCTTTGTTTAATGTAGCAAAAACGCTAGAGAGTGAAAAAGAGTATGAGCAAGGAAGTCAAGTCTTTGTAGAAGCCTTAACTTATGCAGAACAAGAAGAGGATCTATTAATACAAGCTCAAATTCACAATCACCTTAATCGTATTTTTTTTAAGCTCAATCGGTATAACGAAGGAATTCGTGAAAGTGAATATTCTTTGGAGTTATTTAAGGAAATGAAGATGTGGGATGCCGTGGCTGGTACTTATTATAATTTGGGACTCAATTATAAAAAAATTGGAAGTATAGATTTAGCCATGACAAATTTCCTTTCATCACTTAAAATTGCTGAAAGACTAAATGATAAAGAGAGAATTGCAGATGTATATGGAGTCTTGGGGAACATTTACAAAGACAGGTTAAATTTTGAAAAGGCGTTGGCTTATCATTCATCTGCACTGGCTATTTATTTTGACATTAGAGACTCGGCTGCTGTATCAAGTTGTTACCATAATATTGGCCAAGTTTATAATAAAAGCGGAGATTTAGTTCAGGCTAGAAACTACTTGTTTAAAGCCAGAAATATAAAAGAAATATGCAGTGAATCAACTGATGCCAATAGTTCCCAAATAGGTCTTTATTATTCTGAAATAAATGAATTGGACAGTGCCAAATTTTATTTTTATCACTCAATTAACGAACGAAACACAGAGACAAATTTCCTTCAAACTGTTGCTCCACATACCTATTTGGCTGAACTTTTTTTTAATCAGGGGAAGCTAGATTTATGTCGAATGCATTTAGATACAGCCTATCAATTGGCAGATTCTGCAAACTTAAATCAAGAACTAATTGATGTTTTAAATTTAGAAATGCTTTTAGAAAAAGCTAAAAATCCCAATTCTGAATTAATAAAGAAACACGAGCAATTAACAGCATTGAATAAGATTGTAGTAGGAGAGGCAAGCTTGAAAGAGACTGCACGGCTTGAAGTGGAATATGGTTCAATTAAAAAAAGCCAGGAGATAGAAAGAAAGAACAATGAATTAGCATTGCAAAACTTAGAAAATGACAAATTGAACATCCGCAATAACTTCTCTTTATTAGGACTACTAATTTCCCTTGTTTTTGTAATAATCATTGTCATTTTTTATCTCAAACTAAGAAAAAGAAAAGATGAAACAGAGCAAAAAAATGAACTGCTAGAAATTAGCAATACACTAATTGATAATTTGCACAAAGAACTTAGTCACCGAACCAAAAACTATTACCAGATGTTTGGAGGCATTCTTAAATATGATCGACGAAGAACTGAAAATCAGGAATTGAAAGATATGCTAACCAGTTATATTAATAGAGTGGAAGCAATGTCGCAAATTCAACGTTATTTATTGGCAGATAATACGCTAAGCCAAGAGGTTCAGCTTGATCTTTATCTATCAGATCTATTGTCTAATATTGAGTTGGTTTTGAATAATATTTCTCCTAAGGTTGTAATCACCAAGAGTTTTGAAACCATTTCTTGCGACTATGATAAAGCCATGCGAATTGGCCTAGCCCTAAATGAAATGGTAGCAAATGCTTTTGAGCATGGGTTTGATCAAGTTGAAAATCCAGCGATTGATGTATTGCTGATTGAAAATGATAACGGTGTAATTTCATTAGACATTAAGGATAATGGAGTTGGTATAAAGAAAAGTGATAAGCATAGATCAAAATCTTCAAAAGGTATTGGTCTAATTGAGATGATATTAAACAGCATTAATGGCGACTTTAATTATGCTGAAGGAATGGCGAAGGGAACACTTGTTCAAATAAAAATTCCTAAATAAAAAAAGGGAGCAGTTATCTACCGCCCCCTAAAATTACAACTATGTAGCTGACCTATATGACTATTGTAATATTAGTGTCTGCTGTGATTGATACATTATTTGTAGTTGTTGTATTTCCGCTATAAACAACCTTGAAATAATAATTACCTACCGGAACTGTCATTTCAAATTCTCCATTCGAATTTGTAGTTTGAGTATCCGTAGAATTGCTACTTCCTACGGGGAATATTTTGACTACGGCGCCTTGCAATTTTGTACCGTTTGCATCTTCAACAATGCCATAAACTACGGGCTCTTCTTCATCATCTCCCCCACGGTTTTCGTCAACATGGGTGACTATTGCTCGTCCGTTATTTACTTCGTCTACTTCCTCTTTTTCGCATGAGGTTGCAAACCCAGCCAAGACTATTAAAGTTAAAAAGAGGTTTCTTGTGTTTATTAATTTTAAAGTATTCATTTTAATTCTGTTTAAAATTTGTCCAAACACTATTGTCTGAACTTAAAAACAGGAAGAATCACTTTTTCAAAACCCCAACTCTTCCCATTAAGGAGGCGTTGAAAAAGTAGAAGCTGAACTAAATTTTGCGCAAATGAAAACCTTCTTATTCATGATTTAAAAAGGCTTAGAACCGCTTTCATGTCTACAAATCTAGAGCATGTTTAAGCCAATATGAAGCAGGCAGAAAACGCGAACTTCGTGAAGAGTTCGCGCAGTGAATTTTTAATGAAAATGGATAATGGTTCGATTATTGTTTTTATATCCATGAATTTAAAAATGAAGCGTATGAAACGAGCAGTATTTTTTTTAGTAATTGGATTGGCTTTTGCCTGTGAGAAGTTTGAAGATGGGATAATTATTAATCCACCTGACGTGCCAACTGTAACCGTTTGTGATAATGTAGCAACTGCTACAGACGTTGCTTTTATGAAAGGGCAAATTGATGATCAAGCATTTAAAGATGAGCGTATGGTACGCGCTAAATTGGTGACTAAGGGTTATTGTTTTGTATCGAGTCAAGTAATTGAGATTATGGATGCTATGTGGTTTGCAGATGCGGAGCTTGAAATAGCAAAGCATTTATACCACCAAACAACTGATAGAGATAATTACTACTTGGTAGTGGATGCGTTGGATCATAAGAGTGATCGCGACGAACTGAATGTGTATATTATGGAGCATTAGTAGTAGAATATAATAGTGTAGATAGTTTAAAAGTTGCAATCTAGAAGAGGTAAACGGTTGATACGTTTGCCTCTTTTTTTATGCAATTATTTATCGTAACATTATAACATTGTTGTACTTATATTTGCGACTAAGAACCTATGATACGTTTTGTTTACGCTCTAATTCTCCTTTGCAGTTGCCAGTTTGTCTTTGCGCAAACTGCAGACACTAGTAATAGTTATATAGGCAAATCAGGTTACTTTATAAAACATTATCCTAACGGCAGCATTCATCATGAGGGGATTGTTGAGCGAAGTAGAAAAGAAGGTACTATTTACTATTATTTTGAGGACGGAATTATTTTTAAAAAAGTAGACTATCAATTTTTAGATTATCGTGATGGAAATTATCAGGATGCTCGATTGATTGAAGTTGTTACGGAGTATTACGATAACGGTAATGTATTTGAAGTTTCACGATATATCAACGGAGGCTTGCAGCCAGAGCGTGAGGGATGGTATGCCAACGGTCAACGGAAAAATGAAGTCATATATCATGAAGATGGTATTCATGAAACGGTCATTTACTATTATGCTAACGGAAATATGCGTTATCGTGCAGTACAATTCAAGAATAAGAGAACACCTGAGCAAGATGGCCTTGAAGAACGCTGGGATGAGCAAGGCGTAAAAATGGTTGAATATAATTATCGAGATAAATTAAAACATGGCGATTATAAAAATTGGAATGAAAATGGAGATTTAATTCTGCACATGTTTTATGTTAATGATTCATCAGTCTCTAGAAAAAGCTGGAGTGGTGAAGGCGAATTGATTTCTTATTCAGATGAAGAAACATCAATCGAGTCACATTTTTATAAAATTTATAATAAAAACACAGGGTTGTTATCTTCTTTCACAACCTATAAAGTGTATTATGTTGAAGAAGATAGTGTGGTGATGCGGTTTGTTAAATTGTATGATGATAAAGGTGAATATGTCGAAACAAAAGTGCATAATCAATCATTGAAATACAAGGCTGTTGCGACATCAATGAAAGGAGTTGTGGAAGGTGATAAAATTCAAACGCAATTATTTTTATTCGAGCGCCGCACATTAAATCCACGCACAAGACATTATCGATTAAATTATTTTAATCGCCCATTGGAAACAGGTTTTTGGATTAATTACCATTTATCATTTCCATATGATGAAGGTGCTGCTGAACATGAAAAAATCATTCTTGATGCACTAAAAACAGCCCGCAAAAAAGTAGAATCGCAAGATTTGAGCTCTGAATTTGAGGTTGATCCTGCAAATTTTGAAAAAGCCGCCGCGTATTATTTTACCTTTCC
>CAKZPK010000300.1 GCA_937139035.1 uncultured Crocinitomix sp.
TTATTAATCCTGTACTTAAAAAGGTCTCGCTACCAATAAAATCTCCAGCACTATTGTATTGATAGTTGGTCAAGTATAACAAATCTCCATTGCCTGAGTGCGTTGTTTGCTCGTAGGTATTCCCGTCTTCATTATACTTGTATTTATTGATTGAGGCTAATGTTTTGGTTGAGTCATAAGTGTAAACAGCATTAATTATTCCATTTTCTCCGTAGTCATAATTGTAAAAACTATAATCCTTCAAAGATCTGTAATGGTCAACTCTAACGCCTGTTAAATGTCCGTACTTATTGTATTCGTATTGGGCAAAGCCTTCGTGATCTTTGTATTCAATATATTTGATGGTGTCCGTGGCATAATACAAGAAAGTAGCAACGCCTCCTTTAGAGCTAGGGAATTCCTTAAAAGTGATAGATTCAATTAAGTTTTTGTCATTGTAAGTCGTGTCTGCATAATCTTTGACATAGTCTTGTAGCTGTGCAAAACTAGAACCATAGCATGTAAGAAGTAGGGCGCAAATTAGATTTTTCATATTTTAAAAATATATAAAAAGATCCAAGAAATACCCATGTATCAGCCTAACTAGCTAAAAATACGGTGATCACCTTAGAGGATAAACTCAAATTTACCCCAACGCTTTCAAGCTCTCCATTTTATTGCGCTCCAAAAACGCATCAATGGTTTCAAAATGCTCAATAACGCGCTTGTCTTTAAATTCAAATACTTTTTGTGATAAACCTCTTAAAAAGTCACGATCGTGCGAAACTAGGATTAAAGTGCCTTCAAATTCCAGCAAGGCTTCTTTTAAAACCTCTTTTGATTTAATGTCTAGGTGATTGGTAGGCTCATCTAAAATTAATAAGTTAACTGGTTCTAATAAAAGTTTTACCATGGCTAAACGGGTACGTTCTCCACCTGATAAAACTCCAACTTTTTTGTCAATATTATCGCCGCTAAACATAAAGCGGCCTAAAATATTTTTGATTTGTGTTCTAATATCTCCTTTTGCTACTATATCAACTGTTTGAAAAACTGTTAAGTCTGGGTCCATTAAAGCAGCTTGGTTTTGAGCAAAATAACCTACTTTAGCATTGTGTCCCAATTCGCATGTTCCTTCAAAGTCAATTTCACCCATTATTGCTTTAATCATGGTTGATTTTCCTTCTCCATTTCGCCCTACAAACGAAACTCTTTCACCGCGAGAAATAGAAAGACTGGCGTCTTTAAAAACCACATGATCGTCATATGATTTAGATAACTCCATTGCAGTTACAGGATAGTCACCTGAGCGTGGTGCAGGAGGGAATCTAAGTTTTAATGAAGCATTATCAATTTCATCAATTTCTATAATGGTGAGTTTTTCTAACATGCGTTCACGTGAATTCACCTGATTGGTTTTAGAATAAGTTCCTCTAAAACGTTCGATAAATGCCTTGTTATCTGCAATCATTTTTTGTTGCTCTTGGTAGGTTTTTATTTGCCCTGCACGGCGCTCTTGTCGTAATTGCAAGTAATGACTATAGTTGGCTTTGTAATCATAGATTTTACCCATTGTTACTTCAATTGTGCGGTTTGTTATAGCATCAATAAAAGCAACATCATGCGAAATTACAATAACGGCATTTGCCTTATTGGTCAAAAAGTCTTCTAACCAAATTACAGATTCAATATCTAGGTGGTTGGTTGGCTCATCTAAAAGAATCAAATCAGGTTTTTGCAATAGAATTTTGGCTAACTCAATTCTCATTCGCCATCCTCCGCTAAATTCGCTTGTGAGTTGAGTAAAGTTTTCACGTTTAAATCCCAATCCTAACAATGCTTTTTCAACCTCCGCATCAAAATTGACTTCTTCAATTGCGTAAAATTTCTCGCCAATTTCAGTTACTTTCTCAATGATAGACATGTACTCGGCTGATTCATAATCAGTACGTGTTTCTAATTGTTTATTGAGCGCATCCATTTCGGCCTGCATTTCAAAAATATGTCCAAATGCTTTTGCCGTTTCATCAAAAACAGTGCTGTTATCTTCGGTTAATAAGTGTTGCGGAAGGTAGGCAATAACAGTATCTTCAGGTGCACGCACATGTCCGCGTGTTGGTTTGCTGACGCCAGCAATAATTTTCATCATAGTGGATTTTCCAGCACCATTTTTCCCCATTAGGGCAATTTTATCATTCTCATTGATTGAAAATGAAACATCACTGAATAATGTTGAACCACTGAATTCAACTGCTATACTATCTACCGAAATCATACGAATTATTTAAGGATGCAAAGCTAAAAAAGATTAGATATGTTTCCTCTGATATTTTGTTTTGCTATACTTTTTTTGTAACTTATTTTTTTAACCTAAAATCTAAAACAATGAAATTATTATTAGCAAGTGTGCTTGCCTTGGGCTTTACGTTCAGTAGTTTAGCGGCAGGAATTCAAATTTACAATGGAACGAGCGTAACCGTAGTTGTGAAAGTTGGTTTAAATGACGGGACTGATTGTAACCCTGATTCGTGGATAAGTGTTTGTATTGCAGCTGGAGCAACTTATACACAAACTATTTCAGATATCCCTTTTACCGTTCGGGTTTGGCCAGATTTAGGCAGTTGTACTCCAGATTATACAGCGGAAAGTTGGCAACATAATTTGACATGGAGCGGTTGCTCTGATGCGCCAACATCTGATAATAATCCATTTACAATGAATTGGTTTCATCCAGTGCCATCTTCTTGGGGAATTAACATCACTGAAACTTAAAAAATTCAATTTTGTTTTAAACAATTATAAGCCTGGGTGGAAACATCTGGGCTTTTCTTTTGAGCAAAAAAAGGGACTGTTATTAATGAAAACCCTTTTCTAATAATCCAAAGTAAGAATTCGGTATCTGAATCGTTTTACAAGTGCAAGGTTACTTTCTAAAGACAAAGAACATTAAATACTAAATGTGCCTAAGGCCTGACTGTTATTTGGTTATCATTAATAGGATTAGTGCTGTGTGGTATGATTGTTGTTAGAAAATTAGAACCTAAAATGCCAAAACATGATGAGAGTCTATTTATTATTGATAACGCTATTAATATGTGTTACAAATTCCTTTGCATTACAAATTACTGATCGGTCGCAAATAAAAGGTCATGAATTGGAAATAACTGAAATTGATCTTTCAAATAAGGGCTTGAGTAAGTTTCCAATAGAAATTTTGGAGTGCAAAAATTTAAAATCCTTAAAGCTTTCAGATAATGGGATTTTTAAAATACCTAAAGAATTGGGAGAGTTGCGCCAACTTGTTAGAATGGACTTGTCCGGAAATCAAGGCTTGAGTTATAACGATATGGAAAGTATGCTAGCTACTGCAGAATTTCAATTAGAAGAGCTTAATCTTGAAAATTGCGAAATTGGAAGTCTTCCATATGAAATTGGGAGGCAAAAGAGGTTGAAGCGATTAAATATTGCAGGCAACTTATTGAATAATTTGCCTTATTCAGTTGTTCAATTATCTAAACTAGAAGATCTTGATGTGTCTAATAACCGAATAGAGGATATGAGTTGGCAAGTGCATCAATGGTGGAATCTTAAACGGTTAGATGTTTCAGATAATACGGGATTGAAAACAACAGAGCTGCTATTTTCTTTAAGTGTGTTTAAGCCAATGGAAAAGCTCGTCATTAGTAATGTTTCTTTTTTTCCTAAAGAGTTTGCTGATTTCGACATTGATGAATTAGAGATCCAAAATTCAAATGTGACAAACTTCCCGCGTAGAGAGGGATCTACCCAAATTAAAAGCCTGAGTTTTGTAGACTGTAGTTTTAAAAATACGGAACAAATAGTCAAAGTTATAAACGACCATGTTGCCCCAGAGTTTCTATCTGTTCAATATGCACAACCTTATGAGTTAATTCCTTTTTTGAATGTAGAGGTTGATAGTATTGATATTCGAAATAATAACATTTCAAATATTAGCGCCTTAGCTGCTATAAAAAAATTAGAATGGGTGGATGCTCGCGGTAATCGAATTGCCGCAGAATCTATTGAGAAATTGAAAGATTCTCGTCCAGAAATAACGTTGTTTTTAGAAGATCCAATTGTCAAAAATGTTGGTGTTGCACCGCCAATTGAAAAATTTATTCAAGAACCAATTACAAGACGTATACAGGGAGATGATGGAGCGAAAGTACAGATGGGAAATACCAGTTTTGATTTTCCGGCAAATTCCTTTATAACAGAAAATGGTGAACCCTATACCGGTGAGGTTGAATTATCATACAGTGAGTATTTTACTCCTGAAGAAATATTATTGTCTGGAATTACAATGACACTTGAGAAAGATGGGGAGACTAAACCGTTTACCTCTGCCGGAATGTTTGATATTAATGCAACAGATAAAAAAGGGAATGAGCTTTACCTTAATCCAGATGTTGAGGTACCTGTGGAAATGATAAGTTTAAATGCAGATGCTGAGATGAATGTGTATAATCTTAATGCAGAAGGCGAATGGGATTATGTTGGTAAGGATGAGATTCAAGAACCTTTTAAAATGGATATGTCTAAAGTTGATTCTGCTGCAAATGCAAGGTTTTTGGAGTTTAAAAGAAGTGATGTTGTTTTAATGCGTAACAGGTTTGTGCCGTATGTAAGAAACAATGGGAGGCAAAAAACATTCGAATTTAAATTTGATGAATTAA
>CAKZPK010000301.1 GCA_937139035.1 uncultured Crocinitomix sp.
CTTCAGCTGTTTTATAATTAACCGGAGCGCCGTTATCCGTCAAAGTACTTACCATAACGTCACGATTATTTTTAACGGCCAAATAAACATAAACACCTTTTGACATATCTGCACCACCTGCCACTAATAATGAAAAAGAAGTTGTTTTACCTTTTGTAATTGCTGTTTTCATGCCATCATCAGGATTCGCTCCATATGCCAATAATTCTTTCACTAAATAGGCATTATCATTTTTTACGGCCTCAATTATCAAAGCGGGCTTAGTTGCAACCGCACCTCCCTCAAGCATCATGCTTGCAATGGTATTCAGGTTGTTTTTAATTGCAGCTTGCAAGGAGTGGTTAGGATCTGCTCCATGATCAAGCAATGCACGACAAATAGTTTCATTTTTTTGTTCAACAGCCGAGCTTATCAAGTTTTTATCCGTTGCTGGTGCACCATTTTCCAAAAGAGCAACGACCACTTGCTCGTTTCCTTTTTCAACAGCAGTTTTTATAATTCCTGATGAAGACACTTTTGCTCCCGCATTTATCAGTGTCAACGCAATTTCAGTATTGTTAAATTCAACTGCTTTCTTTAAAAGATTACCACTTGCATTAGGAGAAGCACCCGCCTCCATTGCTTGATTAACATAACTCAAACTTTGATTTTCTACAGCATGTTTAAGCAATACATTAGGATCGCCTCCATGCGACAATAAACTACCTACAAGAATTGAATTGTCATATTTAACGGCTGATTCAAAATAAGGCGTTGTTTTCCCACCTTTATCTAATGCCAAATTCACAATATCCATATTGATTACTGGTGCTGTTGCCAAATCTTTTAGAATTGCAACCTCTAATATTTGGTCGGGCGTTATATTTTGAGTCGTCATGAAATTATCCAACTTAGACACATCACCTAATTGAACCATATAAGAAATTGCAGGGCCAGGTTGTGCTCCATTATCTAAACAAAGTAAAATCATGTCCTCTTGCGAGCTCTTGAGCGCATAACCTAATGCTTTATTAGCATCTGCACCATGCGCTAAACAAAGCTGCGCTATTCCCACATTTTGCTTATCAACCGCCATATCAAAAGCTGTATTATCAGTTAACCTTGCTCCCCAAAGAGTTACTGCTTTTTCAAAAACTACGTAATTATTCTTTTCTGCTAAAACAGGTAATGCACTAGACACATTCACATTTGCACCATTTAACATCTTCAACATAGCATCCGCATTTGGAATTGCTGCTGCAACAGCCGGATAATCTTCTTTAGTTGCATCTGCGTTATTCAGTAGTATTCCTGCCGCTATAGTTTCAGACATTTGCACAGCATAATATAAGGCTGTATGCCCTGCTTTATCAGTTGCATTTAAATCAGCCCCTTTATCTTGCAAAAGCAGCATGATATCAAAATCACTTTTTTTAGTTGCCAAGTGAATTGGATAATCACCACGCGTATTTGCAAGGTTTACATTTGTGCCGTTATCAATTGCTCGGCGTGTTGCATTTAATCTTGCACCTCTGTCAGGATTGCTATAAACAGCCGTTAACGGTGTATTACCATTATTATCTATTTTATTTGGATTAGGAACAGTTAAAATAGCATTTCCAGAACTTTTTTTACCGTGAATTTCGCTGTCAATAATTCCCCAAATATCTCCGTTACTATCCACTCCAAAACTACTCCCATTAAAACCTACGCTTGTCCAAGACGAATTACCCTTATTGTATTTATGCACTGGTGATGCACCACTTGCTTTGTAGTATAAATTATTGTCTTCTCCCATACGAATTTCTGCCCCTCTTGCATTACTCATGATAAGCTTTAATTCTTTGGAATTTTTATTCAATTCATAGATACTGCCCACAGAAGATAAAAAGTATAATGTTCCATCAACACCTTCTGCCAAATCAATAAAAGTAGCGGCCTTATCTCCTATCCAAACGGGAATCCAACTGCTAGGTTTTGTTGAAATATTACTCACTTTATAAACACCTGTTACATTTGCACCATCAGGTTGTCTTACAGTTCCAATTGCAAACTTCAAATTTCTATCAGAATTGCCAATTATTGCAGATTTCACACCTGTGATTCCTGCATAAGGCAACCACATTTTATTATTGTTATTCCACTCTTTTATTTCTCCTTTTGAGTTAGTTATGAGTATTTCACCATAATCACTGTCAGCTTTTTTCACTGTAGCGGGTGAATCATATTTAATATAAGTCCAGCCATTAAAGTTATTGTATAGGCCTGGGCCTTTAGGACCTTCTCCAAACGACCATACATTTCCTGCCCCATTAACAGATATTGTTACTGCAGAATATGGCGCAGTTGTAATAACCTTAGTTTGGCCAAAAACGAAAAAGGAAAATAGGGTACAAATAAGAACAAAAGGTAATTTTACTTTCATAATACAAGTTTGGTTTTAAGCAATTAAAGGTAGGCGTAATCTCAAACGAACCAATTGCTGCTAATTTCGTTATAATAATTTAATTGCAAGTGGTTTACAAGATTAATGCCACAAACTAAGAACGGTGCTAATACTATAGAAAACTGTTATTTACAAAACTACTCTACGGGCAATGCAGCCGGTGCAACTTTCACCTTTGAGGCCATTTCAGTCAAGGCCTGAACAAAAGTATCCAACTCTTTAGTACTTGTAAATACATTTGGCGTAATCCTACACCCACGAACATTTGGTCGATTAATCGCAACTGTCCAAATATTATAGTCATCCATTAAACTTTTTGCCAATTGGTTAGGACTCATTAATCTTATATTTACGTTTGCAATTGCGCAAGACCTTTCAGCATCCCAAGGTGTATTGATGATAATATTAGGATTATCCTTCACCTTATTTGTCCAATAATCTTTCAAATAACGAAGGCGTTCTTCTTTTCTTTTTGATCCTATGGCATTGTGATAATCAATTGCATTTGCTATTGCCAAATCTACATGTACAGGTTTTGTACCTGTATGTCCCAGTCGATCAATATTATCCATTGGCATGACGTTTTCCGCCATTAATGGCCACAATTTTTCGACCTTTTCTTTTTTGACGTAAAGAAAACCTGCTCCAAGTGGCGCACTTAACCATTTATGCAAACTTGTGCCGTAATAATCACAATTCAAATCTGAGATTTTAAAATCTAAATGAGCAAATGCATGCGCTCCGTCAACCATTACCTCTACACCTCTTTCATGTGCCATGTCGCAGATTTTTTTCACAGGCAAAACTTGACCGTTAATGTTTACGATATGACTTATGAGAATCAACTTTGTTTTTTCTGTAATTTTCTCTGCGTATAAGTCCAAAATTTCTTCATCAGATTTTGGATGGTTTGGCAACGTTATTCTTTTAGTCATTACGCCGTACCGCTCATGCACCAGCCGGCACATGTTTCGCATTGCTCCGTAATCCTGACGCGCCATTATCGCCTCATCTCCTGCTTCCCATTTCTACCCCCCTATCACCAAATCCAACGATTCTGTTGTGTTTCTGGTCAAAATCAATTCTTCAGGACTACAGCCAGCCATTGTTGCAAGGCGGTTACGAATTTCTTGCTGATTTTGATCCATGACTGTGCGCATGTATCGCGAAGCTTGATAATTCACATCCTTTACATGTTGCAAGTATTGAGACATAGTCTCCTCCGGCATCATACAATAATAGCCATTCTCTAAATTGATATAATCAGGATGAATGCGATACCCTTTACGAATGGTTTCCCAAAAGTCCTCATCAGCAGCTAATTCTGCTGGCGGAATATGTTCATATTCTTCAACAATGTTTGACAAGGCATTAACTCCAGGCAAGGTAGCCATTGAAAGGAGCGAGAAGTTTTTCAGAAATGTACGTTTATCCATATTGCAATTTTGATCTTTATAAAAGTAATTAAAATAGATTTTTCAAAGAACTAAAAATGACCTTTCGTCTAAAAATAAACAGGATTCTATAAATTCAATATTAAGTCTTTACTCAATTTATTATATTTGAGTAAATGCTGACCCGATACACCCTTTTCTTTATAATTGCTATTCAATGGCACAATTTCTATGGACAATTAGCTGATAGCACCCAAGTAAAAGTAGACCAAGCTACAAATGCAAAAGAACGCGTTCGAATTATTATAGCCGAAGGATCTCATTTACATGAATCAGATCCTGCCAAAAGTGTTTTTTATTATCAATTTGCTTTGAAAGACACGTTGAAAGTTAGCGATCCTTACCTATTGGACAGTCTTTTTAGGTTTGGAGCTTTTTCATATGGTGCAATGAATGACAGGTCTCAATCATTGGATTGTCATTTAAAAAGAATTGGGGCCTTAACAGAAACCGACACTTCCAGCAAAGCATTAGCATCCGCTTATTACGAAACCGCTGCAGTTCTACAAAGCCAAGGAAACAATGACCTTGCACTGCCCTATTTTGAAAACAGCCGTAACATTGCTAAAGACGTTAATTTTCATACGCAACGAGGACAATCCATAATGGCAATTGCTGAAATTTATGTTGAGCAAGGAAATTTAGATGAGGCATTGAATTTATATACCCAAGCAAAGGAGATTTTTGAAGAAGATGGTCGTTTCCAATTCATTATTGGATATGCTAAAGCTAAAATGGCTGAGATTTACTCCAAAAAAGGAGAGCATGAATTGGCAATTCAAGAAGCTGAGGAAGCATTGACCTATCCAGACACCTCAAAATGGCTTTATCTGGATTATAGTGGTGAGATTTACACCACGGCCGGACAAGTATATATGGATAACAACATGAACAGAAAGGCCATTTCTCAATTAAGAATTGCGCAAGATGTGTTTGAGCGCCATAACAAGTTCTTTTACCTTCCTCAAACTTACAAGCTACTTGCACAAGCCTACCGTCCTATTGATGTTGATTCTGCCTTTATCTATTTAGATTGGTATGTAACGCTAAATGATTCTGTTATTAACATTAAAAACAACGAACAAATAACAGCCATGCGTTTTTCATTTGAAGAGGAGCAACGGATTAAGGAAATTGATTTTTTGGAGCAGGAAAAGAAAATTATTGAAGAAAATAAAAATCTGGCTGAACAAGAAAGCTCTAGAAAGTCTCAGTTAATAAATGGTTTTATTATTGCCCTTATTCTCGTTGTAATTCTATTGGTAATTGCGGTTTACAGTATTCGGTTAGCAAAGAAAAAAACACGCTTAATTCGGTACCAGAAAAAGGTAGCAGAAGAACGTAGCAAAGAAATTCAGGATAGCATTAATTATGCAGAACGGATACAACGTGCTGTAATTCCTGAGGACCGCCGATTTAAAGAAGTGATTCCTGCTTCATTTGTATACTATCGTCCGAAAGAGGCATTGAGCGGTGATTTTTATTGGGCTTATGATGTGATAACACAATCCAATTTAAACTTTAAGTTATTTTCTGTTGGTGATTGTACTGGACATGGTGTGCCTGGTGCACTTTTAAGTGTATTAGGTATTAATTATCTAAACCTAGGATCTGTTACACCAACGATAAATAGTCCAGCCGAAGCTCTTGATTTTTTGAACACTGGAATTGTCAATACTTTCGGCTATAGTAGTGAGACTATTCGGGACGGGATGGATATTGCTTTAGGAGCGATAAACCCTACAAGTTTAGAACTAACATATTCGAGCGCAAAATCTAATTTGTACGTGGTTCGAAATCAAGAAATCATCAAGCTCAAAGGAGATAAAAAAGCCATTGGTAATGATACACATCTTGAACGAGAATTTAAATTCACCAATTTCACTTTTCAGCTAGAGAAAAACGATATGCTTTATGCATTAACTGATGGGTTTCAAGATCAGTTTGGCGGTGAAAAAGGAAAGAAATTCAAGGTTGGTCCGTTAAAAAGGCTTCTGGTCAAAATTGAAAGATTAGAATTAGAAGAACAAAAGAAAGAACTTGCAACTGTTTTTAATGATTGGATTGGTGATTTAGAACAAGTAGATGACGTTACGGTGATGGGAATCAGAATTTAAATTATAAAACCCACCACAAACTAATGACGGAAATCTGCTTAAAGCGCCTTGCGGAAAAAAGTGTATTATTGTGGATAATGATTAGCACGTTTCACACAACTCTTTTAAAGAATGAAAAAAAATAAAAGAAATAGAATCGAACATTTCTTTTTGGGTGTTGCAATTGCATTGTTGGCAGGTGTTCCCTTAACAATCTTATCAATTTATTTTTTTGCTGATAATGTCATAAGTTTAGCCGTTTCAATTTTATTTGGTGTACTAATATTTGCCTCTCTATTTACACTGATAATACTATTTCGTAAACGTATTGCAAAAAGATTTTTTGGAACGACAAAAACATCTTTAGAAGATTCGATATCAGCCACATTTGAAACCTTGAACCATCTTGCTGCGGGAGAAAAGGACGCGGCTTTATTAAAGTCTGAAGAAGCAACAACAGTTATTGCTTCATACTATTCATGGATTAAACTACGCGGGTGGATGATTAATGTAATTATAGGGATGGTTGCTGGATTTGGAACTTTAATGGCGTCAGCACTACTCTATAAACAAAACGATTTAATTGAAACTCAAAACAAATTGTTATATGAAACAAATCAAAAGAATTTCAGTTTTCTAAATGAACAGTCTAATATTTTTAATCAGGAACGAAAAATCACTACAGCACAACTACTTTACGACACATTAGCTCCGGCAATCATTAGATCAGAAGCTTTTGAGGAGTTTATTGGGCTTAAGCGATTAGAAGTAGAAGATTATTACGATCAATTTTTATATTCCACATACACTGATTTTAATTTAACTAATGTAATTAACATTAAAGTCAATTTTTCAAATCTCACATTTTACAATTGCGATTTCAGCGGTGCTACATTTCATCTATGCAATTTTATGGGAACAGAGTTCTATAACTGCAATATGGAAGGCATAGTATTTAATGGATGTAAGCTAAATGATGCTGAAATTATCGACTGTAACTTGAAAGATTCGCGGTTTGAATTAAAAACAATGGAAGATCTCTACCTTACTGGTAATGATATTTCTAACGCTGATTTTTCAGCAATGGATGAGGATGTTAAGTGGAAAGAATTTTGGCAATACAATACAAATTCTGGACAATATCAATTTTCATCTGAGATAATGGATTCAATTGTGACCTTGCAAGACTTAATATTGGAAGAGCAAGAAAACAATGAAGAGATAAATATGTACGAATTAAATTTGGACATGTATTTTGGCAAGGATGGGATAATTAGTACAAGAAAGTACCCTTTACGTGAATATGATGCAGAAAAAGATTCTATTTGGAGCATTATTGAATAGCAATTATTCCATTTAGATAAAAGCCCCGACAAACTAATGACGGGGCTCTGCACAAAGTGCTTAATTCATAAGAGATTCCGAAACATGATCTGGAACCGTAGCGTAATGTGAAAGCTTCATACTAATATTAGCCCGACCACTGGTTAGTGTTCTTAAATCACTGATATAGCCAAACGTAGCAGCTAAAGGAACTTGGGCTTGAATGACTTTACGGTTTGCTCTGTCTTCCAATCCAACTACTGTTCCTCTTCTTCGATTCAAATCACTGTTTACAACTCCAGTATACTCCTCTTGTGTTTCAATTTCAACCATCATTATAGGTTCTAACAATTGAGGTTTGGCTTGCAACGCAGCTTTTTTGAAACCATCACGTGCAGCTTTCTCAAAGTCAATAGCATTCGAGTCATTCTCATGAATTTTCCCATCCAACAATTCAACTCGGCAACTTTCAACAGGATATCCAAGTAAGACTCCGTGTTGCATTGCCTTTAAGAATCCTTTTTTGATTGAAGGAACATATTCTTTTGGTATAACACCACCCTTAGTAGAATCAATCAAAACGAAACCTTCCTCCTCATTTAAACAAGGACCAAGCCTAAAAGTAAGATCTGCAAATTGGCCACTTCCGCCAGTTTGCTTTATCAATTTTTCACGGTGTTCAACCGTTTGCGTAATCGTTTCCTTATACGCCACGTTTGGAGCACCTTTATTGACATTAAGATCATGTGACAATCGTAATTTCTCTATCACAACTTCCAAATGCAACTCTCCCATTCCTTTCAAAATGGTTTGTCCAGTTTGTTCATCAACAGTCACCTGTAATGAAGGATCTTCCTCTGTTGCAAAGGCAAGAGCTTGTCCGAAAATTTTTAAATCTTCTCGAGTTTTTGGCTCAATAGACAATGCAATAACAGGGTCAGGAATTTCAATAGATTCCAAAACAATTGGATGGTCCATAGCACAAAGTGTATCTCCAGTCCTTACGTCTTTCAATCCAACAAGGGCACAAATATCACCCGCTTGTGTTTCAAGCATGTTAACATATGCATTGGCTTTCACTTCTTGAATTCTGTTCACACGAACTGTTGCCCCTGTTCTAGTATTCAATAAATTTGTGCCAGCTTTTAACCTTCCAGAATAAACGCGTACCATTGTTAATTTCCCTACATGCCTGTCTACATTTACTTTAAATGCTAAAGCAGCAAATGGCTCATCAAATCTACGCTCACGCAATTGCTCCCCACCTTCATTAGGCAAAGTTCCAACCACTGCAGGCATATCCACTGGAGCAGGTAAATACCGAACAACAGCATCAAGCAAAGGTTGAACTCCTTTATTCTTATGAGCTGTACCACAAAGAACTGGATAAAACTGCATTGCAATAGTTCCACGGCGTAAAGCATTAATTATTTCAGCTTCCGTAATTCGATTTGCATCATCAAAATACAAGTTTAAAAATTGATTATCGTGTGCTGCAATTTGCTCCAACATCTTTTCTCTTTGCTCTTCTGCCTCTACCAACATCTCAGGTGGTATGTTAGCTTCTACTGTGTTTTCACCTAATTTGTCGGACCAATGCAAGGCTTTCATTTTAATTAAATCAATGACACCTTCAAAATCATCCGCACTACCAATTGGTATCTGAACAGGAATAGCAACAACTGCCAATCGCTCTTCAATAGCTGCCACAACCTTTAAAAAGTCTGCTCCTTGCCGATCCATCTTATTCACAAAACAAATTCTAGGAACGCCATATTTACTTCCCATATGCCAAACATTCTCTGATTGAGGTTCGACACCTGAAGCTGCACAAAATAAAGCTATAGCACCATCTAAAACTCGCAAAGAGCGTTCTACCTCAATAGCAAAGTCAACGTGACCAGGTGTATCAATTATATTAATGCGATACTTTTCATTTAAATAATTCCAATAGGTTGAAATAGCAGCAGAAGAAATAGTAATACCACGTTTTCCTTCTTGCTCATCCGTATCCATTACCGTATTACCACTGTCAATGTCTCCCATTTTATGAATCATCCCCGTATAATACAGCATACGTTCGGTTGTTGTTGTTTTGCCGGCATCTACATGAGCCATTATTCCTATATTTCTTAAATTTTTGATCGTTTTCATTTTATTTCTTTTACCAATAAAAAAAGCCTCACTAAAAAGAGAGGCTTGCAAAAATTGTCCTATATTTTTTTAGACAATCAGCACCTCTCCAGTTGGTTATTGAACACCACTGGCATTAAAAATTTTAGTACTTTTTTTATTGAATTCATTTATTTCTTTGTTTTGGATGATAAACTACCATCCGAATTGTTCCTTAATGGAAAAATATGGTAGCACAAAAAAAGCCTCTCAAAATGAAAGGCCTGCGATTTATTTTAAAATAAATGAAGATCGATCAAATCAAGCTTGGATTAAGTGTACTACCCATCCACACTGCTCTAATAGCACCGTTGAAGGCAATTACTTTTGTGTTTTTCACTTGTTTTAACATGATTCTATTTTTAATAGACACATCCTCTAAACGCAGTTCTTCTAAAAAGGTTGCTTGACAATTAATTATATGGTCGTATCGAATAATAAATTAGCACCTAAATACACTAAGCCTAATCCAATATTTTGTTTGAAAATCAGGAAATTAGCTGTTAAAACATTTCCATGTCGCCTTATTTATTCATTTTATCATTATTTATTTCCACTTATTCGTTTTCTGAAAATTATTTGCCGTACAAAATAATTATTGGTCCTTATTCAATGGAATTTCCAATTTTTGAATACCCCACCCCGACTGATGCCGTTACAAAGATTAACACGCATTTACAAATGGCAGAATTAAGTCAGTTAGCCAAAGTCAAAAACGAATCGATATATAACAGCGTTTGCCCAAATACTGATGACTATAAAAAAGTTGGTATGCATTTAGATATAAAATCAAATACGCCAAAAATACTTTCGGTGAGATTTGATATCGAATTCTCCTGGTTAACAATGGCTTATTGGAGTAGTTTTTATAATTTCAATCCACAAAATGGAGACCTTATTCAACTATCCGATTTATTTACCGAAGATGGTTATAGAAGGTTTAAAAGAAAAGTGTTTAAAACACGTAGCAGCGATTTTTCTTCCTTTTTCAATGATAGTATCCCAGAATATTTAGACAATATTATTGCTTGTTATGAGCGCAGTAATTTAAGTGACTTTTACATACAAAACAACGCTGTTTACATTGAAAGCATGAACTGTTTTAGTAAAGCACAAATGTTTCATGGCGCAAACACATTATACAAATTTAAGCTAGAATCATTTCAAGAAGGTTTAAACGATTATGGACTTGTTTTATTTGGATTAAAAGAAAATGAAGAGCACTATCACAACTATATGGCATCAAGTTTACCCGCCCTATTTAAGGGAACGTTAGGAGAAGAAGAAATCACTTTACTCTTGAATAGCAAAAGTGCATATAGCGACATAATATGCGCACAATACATGTATGACAAATACGGTAAATGCATAGAACTAACTGGCAAACTTGATGGTGATTATATCAAACTTTATGAGGATGATAAACTCACTAGCAAACATATAGGCACAATAATGGCTACTTTAAAGACAAACAGCGTTACTGGAGTCTGGTTAGGACATTCTTCTGGAAATTACCCGCTAAGACTGGTGCGATACTAATTCACAACCTTAAAGTTCTTTATAAAGACCGCTTACCCCCTGTTTTTAATGGCACGATTCAAAGCTTCTAAGTACAATTCCAATTCTTCAACAAATGGTCGTAGATCTTCACTATATCGTTCATTTGAAACTTTACGGATAACTTTTAAAGTGGTTTGAACATTCTTTTTAGCTGCTTCATAATTCTTAGTATCACATAAGTCTGCAATAGACTTTAGTGCCTGGTTTATAACTGCAATTGAGTAGGTTGTTTTCAATTGTTCATCATAAATCATTTCCATATCAGTTTCATCCGTCCATTCCAAGTTTGTTTCTTTAACAATTTCTACCTCTTTTTTCTTAATTTCATCAAAATAATTCACCTGAATTGTGATTTTATTTTTGTCAATATCTCGATCAGGGTTTTCTATCTTAAATTTCAGCAAAGCCATCCTGTTCAATGTTTTATAGACATGATCTAATTCAAATTGAACAGAATTATTTGAGTTTTTAGATTCAGGAACACCATACAACGTTTTATAAATAACGCGGTGGTTATATTTCACTGTCACACGAAGGTTTGATGCTAATGGATGTGAAAAACTTTGAAACTCCTCCTCCAACGCTTGCGAAATTCCATCCGACTGAATTACTTGATGCTCAAAGCCACCACTATATTTACTTAACAAACTAAGTAAAGCTTGATTAGGCGAAGTTCCTACACCAATGGTTGAAACCGCAATTCCCTTTTCAAAATGCTTTTTAGACTCTTCCAAAATAAAATCAACAGGTTTAGAGCCATAGCCATCCGTCAATAAAATAACGCGATTAACACCATCCGCATTAAACGAAGCACTCACTTGATCATACCCCATAATTAAACCGTCATAAATATTTGTCCCTCCAGCTGCTTGGGCTGCATTAATAATATCAGTTAGTTCAGCTTTGTTAGGCGCTGCAGTTGGATATGCTACTACAGAATTTGATTCGAAAAACACGATAGAAACTTTATCAATTGGGCGAAGTTTACCAATAAAATTATGCATAGCATCTTTTAAGATCTGAATGCTTTCACCGCCCATTGAGCCACTACGGTCTAACACAAAACAAAGGTTTAGTGGTTTTAAAACTGTTTCATTCACTGTTTTTTCTTTAATTGAAAAACCTAGTTCCAGTAAAGCTTCTTTTGATCCGGAATTGATTTTATTATTCCCCCATTTCACCGATACATTTAATAGTTCATCATCATCCGTATCTGCATAGCGCTTGGTTAATAAACTATTAATGTCATATTCTTTTAGTGTGGCCGTTGTAGGTAAATAATTTTCTGGGAATTGCAATCTTGGATTAGGCATATAGTTAACTCCAGACTGCATATAGCCAATCCCTCTAAAGCGTGTCAAATCTAGTAATTGCGCATTCTTCTGAAATGGAAAACTTACCAAATAACTACGCTTTTTTGGTAATAAGAAAACAACCTTCCCTTCGTCATCTGTAGTACCTGAATACCTTTCGTTTGAATAAGTTTGATCCAAAAAAACCTCTTCATTTCGGCCACCATTCGGTCCGCCTTGCACAAATAACGTAACCATGACCCGATTTGAAACTGGTTTTGGATCAACCGAAAATTTTTGAACTAAATAGCCCTCTTCATCTCTACTTTCTGTAAAATTGATTTTTTCATACGTTAAG
Source organism: uncultured Crocinitomix sp. (assembly GCA_937139035.1). GTDB lineage: Bacteria > Bacteroidota > Bacteroidia > Flavobacteriales_D > Crocinitomicaceae > Crocinitomix. Next base: position 12,681 of record CAKZPK010000301.1, read on the forward strand.
GTTAAGCCACGAATAGTTGAACGATCACCTACATCAATATATTCGAAATCATTTTGCCCATCTAAATCAATTTGATAGGAATTATTATTTGGCACATTAAAACGAGCATTCCCTTTACCGTCAGTCTTTGCAATAAATGATTTATTAAGTTTAAAACAAGTTAACCTTACTTCAATTCCTTGCCATGGTCGGTCGTTTTCATTAACTGCAATTATTTCAATAATACTATTTCCTTTTGCAGGCATATCTCTGCCATTAACCGTTTGCTGAACTTCTTGTAAACTTAATTTAGACCGGTCTACAGGAGGTTGATTAATTCTGTTCCAGCGTTTAACATCATATGTAATAGAAGCACTACCGCTACCTGTGCCTCTTGGAATTTCTAGCAAGGCGTAATTCTTCATTCCTCCCACATTCATCATCCACTCCTCTCCCTCACTTAAAGCAAGTGTCAAATGACCCGATCCAGAAGTTTTAAATTCTTTTCGCTCAAATGTTGACGTTTCAATTAAAACAATTGGCAAATTCCCTTTAGGCCCACCTTTCGTGTCATGAACTTCTAATTGGTAATTTAAGGTTCCTTGTTGGGCATTAGAATGACTAATTGTTAGCACAAAAGCAACAATAGTCAATAGTAAATTGATTTGTTTCATAGCACGGTTTTAATACGATTTTTTGTTTCCTTGGTATAAATGTAATGTCTAGTCTGCAAATCGGTTACAATTGAATCAAATACATTCAACTGTTTTCAATTATATTTCACATCCTTTGATAAAGATATTCAGTAAATTTAAGGTTGTAAATACGGTGTAAACCTTATTTTTATCCTATGGAAAGATTATTTCTATTCATTGTACTATTGTTTTCTATTCAGGTTAATGCGCAACGCAATACCTCCAATAATGGAATGATAGATGTTAAACTAGTGGCTGCAGATAGTCAAACCGGCGAAATTATTCCTTTTGTAGTATTTCAAATTGAAATGAATAACGAAGAACTCGGTTTTAAATCTACTGAAGCTGGAAAGAACATCCCTTACTTTTCAATTTGCCCTCAAAAAGCGCTTAATAACACAATCATTGTTACAGCTTACCGCAAAAGTTGTGATTCTGTTCGACAAGAGTTATTTATAGCAAATACAAAAGACACCACTTTGTATTTCAATATTATTAAGAACCCCGACTTGCCTCTAATAAGGAAAGAGCATATGCTTTTTGTAGATTCATTTCATCCCTTTTTCCTTCGAACAAAGCCTAATTACACGCTTGCTGAAGAAACAATCATACATTATGAACACTGTGATGGACGCATAGCAGAATTTGACTCTATACCAGAAAAAGAAATGCTAGCAGGTGCTTGGAGTAATGCCACTATTCCGGACCAATTAATTGCTAGATGTCCTTCTGGCGAATGTGAATGGGGAGACTCTGTTACTTATATCACACCAATTGGTGACACCGTAATTCCTTATGGGCGCGCTGTTTATGTTGGGTATGATCATTTTTTAAATTATGGAATCATTGCTCAGCTAGATAGTAACGGTCGATCCAACTTAGTTGGTATTGATACAAAAGGGGAATATATATTTGATGTATATATTTTCGATAATGGACCTGACTATACAGTTGAAGGGCGGTTTAGGATTAAAAAAGATGGTAAAATTGGGTTTGCTAATGAAAAAGGTGAGATTGTAATTGAGCCACAATTTGAGTGCGCTGGATACTTTGAAGACGGTAAAGCTAAAGTCACCTATAACTGCACATTAGTGCCTGAAGGAGAATACCATTTTATGCAAAGCGAAACCTGGTTTTATATTGACCAAGACGGAATTATTGTTGAATAAGTACCTATGACATCTAAAATTTATAGTTGGTTAATTTTTATTGCAATAGGCGCTCTCGTATTCTCCTGCACAAGAGTGGGAAACGAAGAGTTAGCTAAGTATTGGTGGAAAAATGGTTCAGCAAACCAAGAAGGCGCGGTATTAATTTTTTCGAATGAAAAACCTGAAGACGGAACTAATGAATGTTGGATTTCGGGTGATACAATTTATTATAACAATGAACCAAATAAACTTGTAACTGGCACCTATAAAAAAAGTAATGGATCGATCAACCTTTATGTAGTATCATTTGAAACAGGAATTAGCTCAACTTATCACTCCAAGGTAAGGTATACTGAAAATCGCTAACAACAAATCAATAATACGTCTTATCAATCAATATTTTAAACCAATCAACTTAAAGCTATACTTGAATAAAAAATTATTCTTTAATAGAAATACGGTTCATCAGAATTTAACAAAACAACCTCAGTTGCACCTGGAATAAAATCTTCCAATAAAGGTGCAGGACGATCCTTATCTAAATTTAAGACTTCCTCCAAAACGAGAATTGATTCAATCTTTTCACCATTTTCAGTACAAGACTCTGTGTGTTTTGAATGATAACCTGTACCATTTGCTAAATCATAAGTATAGGTTTCACTATAGTCACAGTTTCTAAAAAATGAAAGCGTTGCATTTACCAATTCCCAATTGCCATCCAAATGCTCAAAAGTATGAGAATACGACCATTTATCAGCACTTCCACCAAAGTGAAAAAGCTCCAATTGACCTTTTCTAATCTCCAATTTCTCAAAAGGATCTCCCATTACGCCTCCACTTTCGCTTGATAAAACAGGGCCAACAGCAGTAATCCACAAAGACCATAATCCATCTAGTTCTGAATAAATTCTTAATTCACGTTCAAAACCCATTTCTCCTTCGCGAGACGTATTAAAGGCAATGGCTTTTTCATCAATACCATCACCGTCCAAATCTCCCACGGCTTCACTCAATAATTCATAACCATCTGGAATTTCGACCTGTGGCAAACCTCCTAGTGCAGGATCATCCCCCTCAGTAGTACTATCATTTGATACTGCGGTTGAGTCAGCGGACTCAGTTTCGTTTTCAGCATCAGTTTCCGTGTTACCACAAGAAAACATTAATAATAAAGCTAAACCTGTAACGGCTGATAACATCCCACTCCTAACTGGAGCAAAGACTTCTCTTTTTTTTAATAAATCGTACATAAAACAAGGGTTTGGTTGCGTATAAACTTCTGTTCGTCAGTTAATTTACAATTTTTTGTTTTAGAAAGAAAGAGAACCTAATGAATAGTTGTTAACAAATTTGGAAATTACTCAATCGATTTAGGTGAGAATCATGCATAAATTACCGCTACAAGAGGATTTATTTCAATACTGGCATTATCATATTGCTAGTGAGTTATTTAACAAAAAAAGCCCCCAGAACTAAATTGCTCTGAGGGCTATAAAATTTAAATGACACTTTTAAGCCTCAATACCTAAAAGTTCTTTGTCGATTATTTCTTTTAAATGTGGTTTTGGTAACGCACCAGCTTGCATCATAGGTTGTTTGTTCAACGGAATAAATAACATTGATGGTATGCTTCTAATTTGAAACGCTGCTGAAAGTTCTTGTTCAACCTCAGTATCTACTTTATAGATCACCAATTGATCACCATATTCTCCAGCTAATTCTTCTAATACAGGCGCTATCATTTTGCAAGGCCCACACCAATCTGCATAAAAATCAATTAAAGCAGGAACTTTACCTTTAAACTTCCACTCTTTTTCTTTTGTATAGTCGAAAACTTCATTCTTGAACATTTCCGAAGTTAATTGTACTGTTTTCATCTTATCTAGTTTCTGTTTGCAAAAATAACACCGAGATGGCATTATTAATGTCACTTTAGTTACAGAGCGTTTTTTTTGTTTACAATATTGCTCTTTAATAGTTTTGACAGAAGAATAACCAGTTCCTTACAATATGAGTGTTATATTGGAGGCGATTATCAACAATAAACTACCATTTTTATCCTTAAAAAAATAAGCCAAACTATTAAATTTGCCCACAATCAGTGCAACACTGTTTCATAAGCAAGAAAATGTGAAAAATTTTATTTTCCCAATTAGTTCATGGAATTAGAAAAATTAAAACTTGATGTAAATCAGTTTAAACCTAACCTTCTCTACAAAATCAGCAACAACTAATTTTTAACATTTCACACGAAAGAGTGTCATCTTTTTAACATAAAGTCAATAATTCATATCACTTTATCCAAATTATCTCTATATATTGAGATCAACCCAACGTTAACCAATTTCTAGATTTAAACCTCTTATCGCGTTCCATATAGCTGGACAAAAGCTTGTATTCCTACTTTTTTAATTGTGTAATTAAACCAATAAATATATACACTATGAGAAGTAATTTTACATTAAAAAAACGCTCAAAAAAAACTGCAGTAGCACTGTGCTGTTTGTTCCTTGGAACAAGTGTTGGCTGGACGCAAGGTGAACGAACAGATTTTAGCTCAACTGAAAATGTGGCGTTAAAGTATCGAAATGATATTTTAGAATCTGAGCGTATTTACCCTGGTACGGAAAGAGAAAATGATTATTTAGTTTTACACTTTAATGAAGAGTTACCCGCACCTGAAGTATTACTTTCAGCCGGAATTACGTCATTAAACCTGATGAATCAAACGACCATTTACGCGCACGTTTCCGCCTCCACCGATTTAGCCGAACTTCCTAATTTTGCTTGGGGAATGGAATTATCTTCGCAAGATAAAATTCAAACAAACCTTTCGGTCATTTATGAAAGGATGGAAACCTCTCCTGTCCTTATTTATTTACCCGCTAACATGGACGAGGCAAAAATTGCAGACTTTGTAGCTGCTACAGACTTAACTCTATTGTCTTCCCCTTCCCTTCCTAGTCATGTATTAATGACAGATATTTCTGAAGAAAAAATGCATACGATAGCTGCGCAAAAATCAGTTTCGTGGATTTCATTAGTACCACCAAGAGCGCTAACTGGCGAACATTTTCATTTTTGCTTAGGAGCATCCTCCCTTTATGGACACCAAGCCGAGTTTGCTTCACCGGTTAAGTATGTATTGCAAGGCAGTGATTGGGATGGACCTGGATTAGGTTGTGCAGACTTAACTTATCATTTTGAAAATGGCACTCCTGATATTGCCGGTACTGCTGAAGAAGTAATTGTAGAAAATGCAATGGCAGAATGGGTTTTACATGCAGGATTAACCTTTACTGAAACTGGAACAATTGGATTAGCCAATTCAATAGATATTGCTTGGGAATCTGGCGACCATGGAGATGGAAGTCCTTTTGATGGACCTAGTGGTACTTTAGCACATGCATTTTACCCTCAATATGGTGGAGAAATGCATTTTGACGAAGCTGAAACATGGACCACTGGCGGCGGTGGCGGAATTGATTTATTTGCCGTAGCTGTTCACGAATTGGGTCATGCATTAGGCTTAGCACATTCAGATAATGGTTCAGCAGTAATGGCACCTTATTATGCAGGGGCAATTACTGGTTTGCATGCAGATGACATTGCAGGAATCCAAGCATTATACAGCTCAACTCCATGCGGAGGAGCTCTTTATTGTGCATCAAGCGGAACCAACTCTTCCTATGAATGGATTGATGAAATTAGCGTAGGTGGAACAACAAATAATTCGGGAAATAACTCTGGTTACGGAAACTTCACTACAGGATCTCCAATTACATTAACACCAGGTGCTTCGGCAGCTGTAAATTTAGTTCCAGCTTTTTCAGGATCAACTTATAATGAGTTCTGGAGAATCTGGATTGATTATGACAAGAATAATACATTTGATGCTGGTGAACTTGTGTATTCTGGGTCAGGAACTGCAGCCGTTTCAGGTTCGTTTACTGTTCCTCCAGGGTTGACGGGTGATACAAGAATGCGCATTAGTATGAAATGGAATGCTTATGCTGACGCATGCGAAACATTCTCCTATGGTGAAGTCGAAGATTACACCGTTTCGTTTGCGGCAGCACCAGTGGTTTACTGCTCCTCTCAAGGTAATAATTCAAGCTACGAGTGGATTAATAGTGTTTCAATTGGTGGAGCAGTTAGCACCACTGGAGATGACGGCGGTTATGGAGATCATACAGGCTCAACATACAATGTGTCAACCGGCGCTTATCCAGTGGTATTAACTCCTGGTTTTTCAGGTTCTAGCTATAACGAATTTTGGAATATTTGGATTGATTTAAATGGTGACGGGACATTTGATGCTGCAGAGAAATTATTCTCAGGATCTGGTACTTCTGCCGTTTCCGGAACCATGACAATTCCATCTGGTTATGAAGGTACAACTACACGTATGCGAATTAGCATGAAGTGGAATGCAGATGGAACACCTTGCGAAGCTTTCTCTTATGGAGAGGTTGAAGATTACACCATCACAATTGCTCCTGCAACAATTGTTGCTGCAATTGATGAGAACATATTGGCATACACTCTTTACCCTAATCCTACAACTGATATCTTGAACATTCAAAACAGTAGCGCAAATACTCGTTACCAGTTATTTGATGCATCAGGGCGTTTATTGGAAGCAGGACAAATTTTTGATCAAAAATTAAATGTATCACAATTAGCATCTGGGCAGTACATCATCCGACTTTCTGATGGTGAGAACACCCAAGTTTCAACGTTTATCCGTAAATAATAGCATTTTACGATCCAACGTTAATTACCAGGAAGCTTCCTCAAATTGAGGGAGCTTCTTTTTTTGTTAAATTTAAGCGAATTCAAATCCTATGAGAAACACAAAATTCGCGTTCATTTTATTGACTTTATTCTTAATAAATAGTCAAGCCTCTTTTGCAAAAAAAGACACCACTATATTCTATTGTAATAAAGAGCTGAAAAAAACAAGTAAAAAAAGAGCGGCCTATTACGCAAAAGTATTTCAGTTAAAAGACGGTACTTTCGGATTTAAACAATTTGATTTCCGAAACAATTTATACTTAACAGGATCATGTTTAGATAAAAAAATGACACATAAGCAAGGGGCATTCATCTATTATAATTTGTCCGGGAATAAAGACAAGTCAGGTTTTTATGAAAATAACCAAGCTACAGGAGAGTGGAAATACTTTGCCAATAATGGGACTGTCTTAGAAATAGGAAATTACAAAAACAATGAACGTTCCGGAGAATGGAATTTCTTTAATGACAGCGGAAAAAAAAGGAAACGCGTTAATTACATGAATGGAAAGTATGACGGAAATTATTTAGCTTGGGATAATGACACTTTAATTGCGCAAGGTCAATATCGTAATGATTTGAAAGAAGGTAATTGGAAGTATTGGTATAGTAATGGAACCACAGACTCTGAAGGAACTTATTTCAATAATAAAAGGCATAATATATGGCAGTTTTATTTTGAAACAGGAGAACTATCTGCCACTGAAGTCTATAGCAATGGTGAGGCCATTAAGATTGAATGGTACGATATAGAAGGTACTCCTGTTACTCCACAAGAACCGTTGGAGCAAGATCCTTCATTCCCTGGAGGAAACAAGGCAATGTCAAGTTTTATCGCCGAAAATATTAATTACCCTGAATTGGCAAGAGAGATGGGAGAACAAGGGATAATTTACATAAGTTACACTGTTGAAGCGGGTGGTACACTATCAAATTTCCGAATTAGAAAAGGTGTTTCAATGTCATTAGATCAAGAAGCCTTACGCGTTGTTAAACTCATGCCAAAGTGGATACCAGGAATCGATCATGGACGTAATGCTAATACTGAATTTACAATTCCTATTCATTTTAGGTTAGGTTAACCTAAGTTTTTATCCTTAAAACTCAAGATACATTTGATGATTTGGGTTGATGTGATTTGCTGACAGTTTAAAATCTTGGCTTCCAACAAT
>CAKZPK010000302.1 GCA_937139035.1 uncultured Crocinitomix sp.
ATGAAAAGGGCTTAACCATTGGTAATAGTCAACATAGGCGCGGTATTCTAATGAATTTTTTCCTGCTCTATTTACGGCATACCATTCAGGATGTTTGTTGGCTGTGGTGTCATTTGGGCGGTTTAATGTCCACATCCACGCATGAATTTTAATATTGTATTGTTTAGCAAGGGACACCAAATCAGCTAAAAATTCAGGACTACCGCCCACTAATACTTCTGATATTCCAAGTTCTTGATAGTTTAATAATTTTTCTCTCCATTCGTCAACATCCATTACCTCTTCGCCGTGAGCCCAGGTAGCAAAAACGAATGGTTTTTCAGGTTTTTTCGTTTTAATCGCTCTTAATATTCCACTTTCATTAATGCCAAACGTACGATCTGTCATGCGATTATGAATGCTGAACTCAAACCCAAGTTGGGTTTTGTGTAATGTTGCATCTAAAAATTTATTGTCGGCATATTTCACTCGAAAATTTTTAGTGTCATAAAGCGACAATTTTTTGTGCCATGGTAAACGTCCTGTTCTTACTTTATTGAATAATAGATAAGCTACTTGCTTCGTTGCATTGTCGGCATCCTCTATGAAACTAACTTTTTCACTATTTGTATCTTCAGAAAACTGTAAATAGCCCCATTTTTCGGGCGCATGCATATTAATTTCATTTTGATTACTCCATACCCAATTATATTCTCTAAGATATTTACCATTGCCTTTTTTTCGGTGGTAATTTCCATTTATAATGTCATGATCCCATTGCACACGAGAAAAGTTGATGCGCCATTGTTCACCATTTTTAGGGGTAGATTTGGGTTGGTTTTTTAGCAGTACAAAAGGACGTAACGGAATAGCCATTTCTACTGACCATGATTTGTCAATGTCATTAGGGTTATTGAGCGTACCGTCAATTTGCACGGCGGTTTTAAGATTGTTAAGATTCCAATGAAAATTTGCTTTACCACCTGTTCTATAAGGCTGGTCGAGAGATAGATCCCAGACCGTGTTCAATGCATTCAATTCAATTTCTCCATAGGTTTTTGTATCACCACTAGGGTCAATAAATATCTCAAAATCGTTATTATAATAAATGATGGTGTCTCGCTGATAGAGGTTTGCCCAAATGTGGGGCTCTTCTAAAAAGGCGTAAACGTAAAGAAATTCATCATCCCAAAGCATTTTTACATACGTGGCGAATTTCGGTGTTTTAATTCCTTCAATATCTATGAATTGATTCGATTTCTGTGCGTTGTTCCATGCTTTTTCATCTGCTTTCCCATCTATGATTATGGGGGAGGTAGTTTTGCTAACGATATAATGAGCTTGATTAACTAATTCATCTGTTAAATCAACTGTTAATGCATGGTTTTGTGCACGCGCTGAAAGTGTAAAGGCTAAAAGGACTTGAGCAAAAGCAAGGGTTGATAAAAAGAAAGGCTTATTTTTCATAGGATTACGTATCACGAAAGTAACGATTCCAACTGTTTCCTGCAATTCGTCGTTTTTGGACTCATATTTCCTATTGTAATAGAAGCAGACTATGCTATGACATGTGCATTTGAGATGTTGCTTTGATTGATTGCTAAAGAACTGCAAAATTTAAACTAACAGAATAAAAAAAGAAAGGCCTGACCTACATCCGAATTTGAACGCAGCAGACCAAGCCTTTCTACTATTAAACCAGCTTTTCAAACAAGGCGTGGTGGGCCTCTGTTAATTTTATTTTTTCACCTTAGACATTGGATTCGATAATCCTTCCCATTCTACAAGGTGCATTTTCATTGAACCTACTTTTAGGTTGGCTTTTGCCATGATTGGAATTTTATTTCCATCATCCGTAATCCAAACCGTTAAATCCTCTTCGCTACCAAACACTCGCCCTTCTTGCACGACAGGAGCGAATTTATGGCAACGGTATTTACCGGTTCTTGTTTTAATAATTTCTTTTCCTTTGTACTTAATCTTTGTTGGATACAATTCGTCATCTAAAAAAATGTTGACTAAAAATTCATCTCCTTCTTTTGCTTTATCATAGTCTAATGTTCTTGCAAAGTAGAAGCTTGAAATCATATCCTGCACCATATTAGGCACATCAAATTTTTTCCCGGCACCATTGTCTACTGTATTTTGATGTTGGTAAAATGTATAGTCTTGTTCAATTTTATATCCGCCTTCGTTTACGCGTCTAACAAATAACCAAGGAAATAACCCTTCAGCATCCATATAAGATTCGTAGCGGTCGTTTACTTTATAAAACCATTCAAAGGCTGATATAGTTTTGCCTACTCCTCGTACACGCCAGAGTTTTCTTCCACGTACTTCTTTTTCTGTTTCATCAACAGTTAGTACCGCTTCACCTGCATCAAAAATTCCGTATGATAAACGGTAAACTAATTTTTCTCCTGGTTTAAAAGCCTTATTTTCTATTGCTTTAAATTCATTTTTGGAATCGCCTTCTTCTAGTTCATTTGCGTGACTAGTGAAGAGGGCACCAAGTGCCAAAAAGGCTAATGTCAATTTCTTCATCACTTTAATTATTTATGGTTTAACATTGGATTAAAGACAAATTCCTTGCCAAACTCATTTTTTTACAATTATTGAGCATTTTTAATTATAGATACGACTGTTTAACGATTGATGGATTAAAAAGAAAGATCATAATAATATCTAGATCGATCTGGCACATGGATTAATCAATCAATCAACTATTTAAATAAGTAAATCGCGGAAAAGTTTGTTTTAACCACGAATAGTCCTTATATTTAAGGACAGAGTAAGTAGTTTTTTTCATTTCAAAGTTTATAGGCCTGGTTCACTAGAGAAGTTCCAGGCTTATTTTTTTCGCTTAATTAAGTAGCAATTGCGAAAAACTTTAAACAGCATTTTCTACCGTTCTTAATATATCACGTAAAGGTATGTCTAAGGGTTGGGTCAAATCTAAACTTTTTTTATCTTCAAAGACTAAAACGCTGTTACCTAGAGGTTTCCAACGTCCAGAATGAATAGGTTTTTTTGCAGAAAATAACCCAACGGTATGAATATTTGTAATTCCTGCTATGTGTAATGGACCAGTACTTGCTGCTACTAACACATCACTTTTTGCAATAAAAGCAATGAGTTCATCTAATGTCATTTGACCAGATAAGTCGAAAATATTTTCTTGTTGCGGAATGTGCGTTCTAAAGAACTCAGCCTCTTTTTCTGTTCCTGTAAAAAACACATTAAACTTTTGAGGATCTAAAGCTTTTGCTAATTCTACAAAGTTGGGAACGCCCCATTCAACAGCGCTTCCTTGTGATTTGGCATGTAAAATCACATTCTTTTTATCTGTAGAAAGTAATTGACTGAATTTTTCTGGTAATTCAGGAATATTGTCAAAACCAATGTGATTGTAAAGTTGTGTTAGATTGTAATTAGCGCCAATTCGCAAAGGTTCTAACAGTCGCGTATTTAATTGTGCTTCGTGATAATTGGAGCGCTTTCGCGTAAAATTAGGTCTATAATTACAGTTAAACCAGTGGTAAGCGCGGTGAGAAGTACCGATTCTATTTTTGATTTTAGCCTTTTTAGCCAATCTTGCTAATGCTTTTCTAGGAAAAACATGAATAAAGGTATCTACGTTTTGCTCCGTTAGCCAATGAATTTGCTCTTCGGGGTGTTTTTTTTCAATTTCTGCCCATTCCCAAATTTCATCTACAGCCGTGCAGCATTTAATAATTGGTTTGGTGTATGTGTTCCCAAAAAAAATGATTGTTGCAGAGGGAAATCGTTCTTTTAGTATGCCAGCAAGTGGTAAGGTCAAAATAACATCACCAATGCTGTCAGTGCGACTAATGACTATTTTTTTAGGATTTTCGATCACCTTTTAGAAGTGTATTAATTTTTTTGTATTTCAAATAAGCAGCATAGCTCGATTTTTTACTAATAATCCAGCCTTCTTTACCGTCTAAGAATCCCAATTTAATAAAATAACATTTTATGAACTTTAAAAAGGCACTTAAATAGTGCTGCATAAAAAAGGGTTTTTTACCTTTTTCAACATATGCTTTTGCTGCAATGTTGGTAAAATATTCTATTTGTTTATCATGATCTGACGGATGGTGATAACTATAATGTAATAAATCGCCTTTTAAAAAACCAACTGTTGCTTTTTCATCAAACAGCTTAAACTCATCATGCGGATTTTCACCTGTCCAATGTCCTTTATCATTATTCCAAAGGCGTACTTTAGTGTCGGGATACCAGCCGGTGTGTTTGATCCATTTGCCACAATAGTTTGTGAGGCGATTCATTTTATAGGCATCATGTTGCCAATTTAACTTTAATTTTTGAATAGAAGCAGCGAGTGTTTCATCCAAGGCTTCATCCGCATCTAATGACAAAACTATATGGTGAGTAGCTTGTTCTCGCGCCCAGTTTTTTTGTTCAATGTGTCCATCAAATTTATGGGGTATAAAGCGAACATTATGGGCTTCGCAAATTTCTTGGGTTTTGTCTGTTGAAAAACTATCGACTACCACAATTTCATCTGCGACACCTGCCAATGATTTTAAGCAGCGTTCAATGTTTTTTTCTTCATTGAAGGTAATGATGACTGCAGATATTTTTATTGGATTGGACATGATGTGCTACAAATGTAGAATAATGAGGTTAATTATTAGTGATTTTGAAAATCAAATAGAAAACCGATTGAACACTCTATTGATGTAAACTAAGAAACTGCACTTATTATAAGTGCAAATATTAGTATGTTTTTATTGGTAGGGCTGTTATAAATAGTCCTCTGAAAAATAGTGGTTGAATTGGACATTTTTAAACTCTACTTTTTCTTCAGATCCGCCATTCCAAAAGTAAATAACCATGGGTTTGTTGACAGCTGTTTGCGGTTCAAGTAAATATTGAATTTTGACCCATTCATCCTTTTTTAGATATGGGCTTAAATCAAATACTCGGCGGTTTCCATCCAAATCCATTATCATTCGGGTTTCTTTGATGAGGTTTCTAGCTCTTGCTTCAAATTCAATTCTAATTTTACTACCGTCACGCAGGTTGTTGAGGTTGGGTTGTAAAGAAGCCGAGTAATGATCGTAACTAGTAACTTGAATTGACCAAACATCATCCACTAAATAAGACTGCCCTTTGATTAATGCAGGATCCTTTGGAGAAAGTGTGAGTGTATTAGACTCTTCTAAATTCCAATGGTCGTGGGGATAAACCTGGGCCTTTTTTTCAAAAGAAAGAAAGTTGTCCCAATACTGACCGGAAGTGGCAGAACCTCCAGTTAAAATGCCGTGTCTAATTTGGTAGGCTTGAGCAAAATTGAATCCAATACATAATGTTGCAATTATGGCAAATGACCATTTTTTTATTGCGCTAGAATGAATGTTTTGCAGGATAATAGCCAATAAAAAACCAATAAGAATATAATGATCAATCATTACGCGTTGTCCCATTCCTGCGCCATAATACCAGCACCACCAACTACTAAAAACGTAAATGCATACGGCGTAAAAAACAAGTGCAATTGAAAAACGTTTTTTATTGGATTTAAAGAGATAATAAAATCCGATAGGAAGAATAACTAATAAAATTGGAGTGTAAAAAAGCCATCCTTTTAAATAGGAAAAGAGAAATTCTCGAATATGCGGATCTGAAAAATTGAAACCTTCATCACCATAAGAGTAGACCACCCAATTACCCGTTTGTACTTTCCACAATAGGAATGGTATTATTAGAACTCCTCCGACTATTGCCAGAATACGGATTAGATTTTTTGGCTGAAAGCAATAAGAAATAAGTGATTTATAAAAAGTTAAATCTGGAATAAAAAAGAAAATCAGCCCAACAACTAAAATATTAGTTGGACGAGTGATTCCGATTAGTGCGAATAAGAACAAAGCAATGCCCAAAGGTTTGAATCGCTTATTATCCTTGAATTTTAAAAGATAATAAAGCAATGTATTAATCATGAAAAAATTATAGATATGCGTTACTGATTGATCGTAAACGGAATAAAAAATCATGTTTGTACCAAGCAGTACAATTACGGAGGACCAAATTGCTATAGATTCTGAAATAGTCATTTTTCGGAGCACCTTAATGAAAAAAACCAAACCGAAAAACAAATACATCCATAAGCCCAAATCAAAACAAACTTGATAGACATTGGAGTAACCGTCGGCATCTAATCCAAAAATTAGAGCTAATGCGTGTGCAATTAAGAAAAAAGGAAGATAGAGCAGTGCTACACCAGGAAAAGTCTTGTTTACTTTACCATTACCAACTGGTTTTAAAAATGATTTTTGGTGCGATTCTGGGTAATACTTCTCGTTTATCTCTGGAATAAATTCATAGGAAAAATCGCCGTAAATAAAAGTGGCAGGCAAATAAGCGTAGTAGGCTTGTGCATCACCAGCAATAGGCCTTTCATAAGGGTTTGAAAAGTCTTTTTGAACGAAATGGAAAACGAGAAGAGAAAGGGTAAGAAGTAATGGTATTTTATAAGAATTGATGCGGCGAATCATTTTAAGGTTCTAAATGCATCATCAATATAGATATTTTTTCCTTTAATGTTAGCTGTATGCTTTTCGAGTGTCGTGATTAAAGCATCTCTAAATTCTACACGATCTTCTTTGTTAATAGCTTCTAGGGGTAAAAATAAATTCAGATCATCTTTATATTGAAAGTTAATCAAGTCCTGATGTATTTCAATTCTTTTCAACCCTGTATAGTAATAGATGTGCATTTCACGATTAAAAAATGCAACTGCTTTGTCATTTATTCCTAAACGATAAGAAGGGCCACCAGAAACGAGTTTAACAATGAAAATAATTCCTTCAATCAGTAAAAACGAAATTACCGCAATCATTGGTAACATCAATTGAGGTTCGAGGTCAGCCATTATGCTAAAAACAATAATTGCAAAAGCCATAAAAATAGCTTCGGCTAAGGCATAAACTAAAGAATGATTGAGCGCTGCTTTGGCAACTTGGCGCACAAAAAGAAAACCTTTAAACCGTTTCATATCGGCCGCACCTTGCCATTTCCGCTTCATTCTAAGCAAACCTAAAAGAAAGATGACAACTGCAAACCCGAGACAAATTTCAAAGGAATATGGTATACCTTTTAAAGTGGCAGATGAAAATGATAAGTCAAACACAATGAGCATTGAAAAAATGGTGTAAAATGCCAATACAATACCCGAAAATATGTTGATTACTTTGTTCATTTTGTTGCTTGTCTAATAATTTTTAAACGCAATTTATGTCCTTCAATTTCAGCTTTAGCTTTCTCAATGCTCGTCATTACATTTTTGAAAAGTGGATTAGAATCGTCTGCATTAGAGAAGAAACTTAAGTTATTTTCAAACTGCATGATTTCTTTATTCAAACCATCAATTTTTGAACGAATAGCTTGTTGTTCTTGCTGAATTAAACGCTCGCTATTTGCACTACCAAGCATGGTGTCCAATTTGGCTTGAAACAACATTTTTTCTTTTGCCTCTTTGTCTAAATCAATCGCATCATACTTTTCATCTAATGCTGTTTTATATCCTTTATAAATCGCATCTTTTTGTTTGAAAGGTACATTGCCAATCTCAGCAAATCGTTTTGAAAAGTCTCTTAATGCATCAATCGCTTTTTGCGGATCTTTGTCAACCGTATATGCTTTTAACTCTTCAATTAAAGCCTCTTTTGCACTAAGATTTTCTGCATTAGCAGCATCCATCTGGTTAAAGTGTCCATCTTTAGCATTGAAGAAAAAATCGATTGGATTACGGAATTTCTTCCATAATTGATTTTCGAATTTAGGTCCTGCGGACCCCGTTTCTTTCCATCTTTTTTGCAGTCCAATTATTTTTTGAGTACCTGCTTTCCAATCTGGGTTTGATTCGCCGTCAAGGCTTTCTTTAATTGCAATTGCTTCTTCAATCAAAGCTTCTTTGCGTTTTTTAATTCCATCAAACTGGCTATCACGTGCTGCGTAAAAAGCTTTTTTCTGGTCAAAAAATTCGTTGCAAATTCCTCTAAACTCAGTCCAAACATCTTCGTTTTCTTGTTTTGGTCCAAAGCCTACAGTTTTCCACTCGGCTTGCAAAGCAAGAAGAGCATCTGTTGTTTTTTTATAGTCATTGTGCCCCTTCAATTCAGTGCTAGCAATTTCTTTAGCACGTTCAATAAGAGCACGTTTTTTTACAATATTCTCAGCTTGTTCGTTACGACGAACCTCGTAGAATGCATGAATTTTTTCGTAAACTTTATTTACAGTATCCCAATATTCAGTTTTGATTTTTTCCCAATCTTCTTGATGTGTTCCGCCAATTCCGTTCCACTCATCTTGGTAAGCATGCAATTTTTTCTCTATATCCTTGATTTTTTCTAATTCTAAAAGTGCTTTTAATTTTTCAATTACTTCAGTTTTCAATTTAGAATTTCGCGATAAATCGTGGTCTTTAATTTCCTTGTAAATATTGATATTGTACTGGAATGTATCAACCAAATTGGTGAATTCTTTTTGAATAGCTTGGCGCTTATCACGAGGAATAGGCCCAACTTCTTTCCAACTTTCCTGAATGTCTTTATATCTTCCAATTGCACGACCAATGTTTTCTTCATTTTGAACCAAATCAGCAAACCCTGCAATTAAAGCTTTCTTTTTACCCAAATTAACTTTTTCTTCGTCCTTTTGAGCTTGAATTTCTACCTTCTTTTTTTCTTTAAATAAGTTGGCATATACTCTAAATTCTGAAAGCATTGGATAAACTGGTTTTTCAATTGCTTCCGGTTTTTCACCAGCTTCAATTCGTTCCAGTTTTTTAATTTCCCATTGGCGTTCTTCCTCATCTTGAATTTTGTAGAATTCAGTAAGAAGGTTATTAAACTCATTGGCGGAATCCAATACAAGTTCTTTTTCAGCTAATTCTTTAATTTGGGCTATAATTTCAGCTTTCATGATATAAATGTTTCAAGTAGAAAACGGCTTTACAATTGCCGTTAGAAGAGAATATAATTTTATTAAACGAGTTCTTTTTTAATGTCAAATTGAGCTAAGTCAACAAATTCCATAATACGATTATAGATTTCACCTTGACTTAGGTTTTGAAGTCGTTCTGTTCCGAATTTTTCAACGCAGAAAGAAGCCATTGCAGAACCAGTAACTACGGCTCTTTTCATATTTTCAAAAGAAATATCATCTGTTTTGGCAAGGTAACCTACGAAACCACCTGCAAAAGTATCTCCAGCTCCAGTTGGGTCAAAAACTTCTTCAAGCGGAAGTGCAGGAGCAAAGAATACATTTCCGTCAGTATTGAACAACAATGCGCCGTGCTCTCCTTTTTTAATAATCAAATATTTAGGTCCCATATCCATGATCACCTTAGCCGCTTTTACTAAAGAATATTCTTTAGATAATTGACGTGCTTCTTCATCATTAATGATTAATACATCTACCATTTTAATAGTTTGCATTAAATCATCCCAAGCAATGTCCATCCAGAAATTCATGGTGTCCATTGCAATTAATTTTGGACGTTCATTTAGTCTTTCAATTACTTGGCGTTGAACAGATGGTGCTAAGTTTCCTAACATTAAATAGTCAACCCCTTGGTATGATTCTGGAATAATAGGATCAAAATCTCCTAATACATTTAACTCAGTTACCAAAGTGTCTCTTGAGTTCATATCGTTGTGATATTTACCAGACCAAAAGAAAGTTTTCTCACCTTCTTTAATTTGAATACCATCAATATCAATTCCGCGTGCCTTTAAATCTTCTAAAGTTGCATTTGGGAAATCCTCACCAACAACAGAAACAATTTTCTGATCATTTGTAAAGTAAGAAGAGGAAAGTGCAATATATGTTCCAGCACCACCAATAATTTTATCCGTTTTTCCAAACGGGGTTTCAATGGCATCAAAGGCCACACTACCAACTGTCAATAAACTCATTAATTCTAATTTTAGACTGCAAATATACGGTTTTACGAATAAGAGGGAAACTTTATTTAAGCCTAATCACTGCAAAAAATTTAGCAAAATGTAAGTTCTAATGCTTTAATAGCTTTTGCAGCCTATTTATCGATATTTGGTAGCAAATGTTTTTTTGTTTTTGAACTGCCAAAGAACACCTATGTGTCCACGTACAACATAGTCTTGCTGGCCGTCACTGAACCTTGGACCAAAGCCAAAATCTATGGTGGCACCTATTCTATCATTGAAAAACAAATCAAAATCAGCCGTTAAAGGAATGATTACTATAGGGTCTATACTACTTTCATTAAAAACAAAAATGGGCATAATATCCATTCCAAAAGAGAATTTTTTACCGTAATAAGGTGTAATTTTAAGGCCAGTTCCTAGCCATACTCCACTAAAAGGTTCGGTATTTTCAAAAAACAAACTTGCTATTGTAAACCTAGTAATACTTGAAAACAACATTTTTTCACCAAAAGTGTAGGTGTATCTAGTGTTTAAACTCAACAATGGTATTGCTAATGGATTAATTGAAAATTGATGTTTAGAAACACTAACCGTATCAGGATATTTACGCTGTATATCATGATCGGACATTTGTCCGCCTGATGGACTGGAATTGTAGACGAGGTCATTATTTTCATCATAAATAACAAACTTTTTCAACTTATTTGTTGAAACGGAGGAGGCAACTTCTTTGTCTTTACTATTGATATGAACAAAGTTGATTTTATCATCATTATACTTTGTTACATCAACTACTTTAATCATTCCAGATTTGTAGATTAATGTGTCATTGAATTGAGCATTTCCAACATTGTAATATGTTAAAAATAGAATTAAAAGTACAAGTTGGCGCATTAGATTATTCTTTTAAAAATTAAAATAGAAAGGCTATTTTAAAGCGTGTTAGATTAATCTAAAGATATGATTTTGTAGCAATTATCAATAATTAGTTTCAAAGGTTTTTTTGTCATTCAGTTGAATAAGTACACCTAAATGTCCTCTAACACCAAAAAATGAATCACCATTATAGATGTTGCCAAATCCTATATCAGCGCTAATGCCTATGTTTTTGCTAAAGTAAAAATCAAAATCTGCGCTAATAGGAAGCATAAAGGAAGGGTTGTCATATCCATCTGTGTATATTCCAATCATTGGCACAAAATCTAGCCCAAAAGAAAAACGTTTATTGTAGAAAGGCGAATATTGAAACCCTGTACCTAGCATAAGATTTCCCCAATATCCATTTTCAAAAAATAATGGTCCAAGAAAGGTAGCTCTAGAGCAGATTGAAAATTGCATCTTATCGCCAAAACGGTAGTTGTGTTTTACATTGGCAGATAAAAAGGGTAAAAGAAATGGATTAATTGAAAATTGATGTTTCGAAACTGAAACTGTTGCGGGGTATTTATCTGCCATTTCAATATAACGATTTTCAGACTTTACTGCTTTTGAATTATACTGCAGAATACCTTCTTCATCATACATTACGAAGTATAAAACAACTTTAGTAGGTACTTGAGAATTTACCTCTTTCCTTTTCGAGTTTATTTTACTGAAATAGATTTGTGATTCTGTAAATTCAGTAATTGAAACGACTTTCATCATTCCTGATTTATAAAAAATAGTGTCGTTATATTGTGACTTACCCTTGAAGGCAATTGCCAAAAAGGCGAGAAATAGAATTAGTTTATACATTGTAAAGTTTAAGTTTTGTGTATTTAAAGTAACGAAGTTTATTTGATAAAGGTTTGTACTCGAAACTTTTTTATCTTTATTCAACAATTTGATTTTATATGAATATTGAAGAATATCATGAGTATTGTGTGGCAAAAAAAGGAGTGACAGAAGGTTTTCCTTTTGATGAGAAAACACTTGTGTTTAAGGTAATGGGTAAAATGTTTGCGTTAACTAGTGTAGAAAATTTTGTTAGTGTAAATTTGAAATGCGATCCTGAATTGGCTTTAGATTTAAGAGAAGAATATCATGCCGTGAAACCAGGTTTCCATATGAGTAAAAAACATTGGAATACGGTAACAATTAGCGGGGATGCAACAGATGACAAAATTTATGAGTGGACGGATAATTCATATAATTTAGTAGTGAAAAGCTTAACTAAAAAATTGCAAGCAGAATTGCAGAAAATGGATTAATAAGGTTTTAAAAAACAAGAATGGCAAGAGTAGATAAATTTATATGGGCGGTGCGTTTGTTTAAAACAAGAAGTTTGGCAACCAATCAATGCAAAACGAATAAAATATTGGTGAATGGTGAGGCCGTGAAACCTTCAAGAGCGGTGAAAATAGGAGAAATCGTATCTGTAAAAAAGAACGGTGCTGTATTTTCATATAAAGTGTTGGACTTGTTGGAGAAACGTGTTGGTGCAAAGCTGGTTGCTGATTATATTGTGGATGTTACATCTGCAGAAGAAATTGAAAAGTATAAGCTCTTTATTGCTTCACAACAATCCTACCGTAACAATGGAATGGGGAAGCCAACAACGAAAGAAAGGCGACATCTTGAAAAATTCTTGAATGATCAGGATTGGGACACTTAATGTACAGACGGACAATTCTTTTCAATTATTGAATAGATAAATGCAAGAAAGAATCATCATGATTGGAAAAATGTGTTTTGGAAACCTGTTTAAATTGTTTTACTTTCGTGATATACAATTATTTGTAAGATAGAAAAATTACTTATGATGAAACGAATAATATTATTTCTAGGGTGTGTTTTATGTGCGTTAAGTTATTCACCTACTGTTTTTTCACAAGAATGGGGAGGTAATGCATATATGAAAGGTGACTATGTTGAGGTTGCTATTAGTGATAGGGGAAAAGAAGGTGCAGCAGCGATTCCTGGGGATACAGTTTATCATTTTAGAGGCGGAGCGGCAACAGTTCCGTGGGGCTTTGTAGCCAATCCACAAATGGATGGTTGGGATCAGTATAATGGTGACTATTTTACACCAGGTACACCTGAATGCGGAATAGGATTAACCTATACTTTGTTAGGAACAACCTACAATAAAGGAAACAATTATGATATTTTTGAAATCCCCGGAGAAATAACGGACTATACAAATACTGTTGATTCAGTTACAGTTACCTGGACAGGTATGGTAGATAGTTTACAGGTAACTTTATTGTATGAATTGCAAAAAAATGAGTTACTATATACTACAACAGTTAGTTTAACTAATGTAGGTTCTAATACATTTACGGATGTTTATTATTACGACAATTTTGATCCAGATAACAATCAATCATTAGGTGGAACATTTACAACTGAAAATACGGTTGAATCTCAGTCAGAAATGGCGGATGATTCTGTAATTGTAAGTGCAATTCAAACCTCTCCATGGTCTTCTGAAGTTTTTCAATTGGCGCATGGTGCAGATTGGAAAGGAGCAATAGGCGGTTTTTCAAATCGTAGTGGTGAAGAAATTTGGAACGGAATAGCTTATATGGACACTACGGAAGGTGCTTATACGGTTTCTGATGTTGCAATTGCTTTAGCGCATAAAACAACTATTATTACTCCTGGTAAATCAACAGAAACTACGTTTTCTTATGCAACTGCTTTTAGTCGAGAAGCTTTTGTAGGAGATGGTGATGGTGAAGCTGACCCTGGAGTTGGTATTGTAGAGAATAAAGCCGTGCCATTTAAATTATTTCCAAACCCAAGTCAAGACGGTGTGGTAACATTACAACTTAAAGGTGCATTTACTTACACTGTTATTGATGCCAGTGGTCGTGAGGTCATTAATAACGTGGGATCTAATAGCGTTAAATTGTCAGTTTCTGATTTGGCTAAAGGTGTGTATTTAGTGCAAGTTATGCAAGACGGAAACATCTCAACTGAACGTTTGATAGTGCAATAATCCATTACTCCATTGAATTCACAAAGAGTCGTTATTTATAATGTGCTTTTGTTGTATGTAAGCTCTAATGATCCTAGCAATTGATATCCATTACAAAGCCGCCTACGCTAAAAACGTTGGGGTGCTTTTTGATTGGCCTAATAACGTTCCGCAGCAAACCATTATTAATCAAAGAACGGATGTGGCTGAATACGTATCTGGTGAGTTTTATAAGCGCGAATTGCCTTGTGTTTTAGATGTTATTGCTGAGGTAAATTTAGATAGTATTGAGGTAATTATTGTTGACGGGCATGTTTATATTGACAATGATTATAACCACGGTTTGGGTGGTTATGTTTACGAGGCTTTACACCAAAAAGTGCCAATTATTGGCGTAGCGAAAAGGGCTTTTCATAAAAATGAAAAAACGAATATTCCTGTGCTTCGTGGAGAAAGTGCAAATCCACTTTATGTATCTGCAATAGGTATGAGTGTTGATGTTGCGGCAAAACATATTAAAGACATGCATGGCGAATATAGAATGCCAACTATTTTGCAAATTTTGGATACGGAAACCAAGGAGGATTAAGCCATTGCCAACCATTTTTAAATTTAATGCGTTAATCTATTTGTATGTCAAAATCCCGTCATTTAAAATCAATATTTGTATTGCTAATGGTTTGTTTAGTTGCAAGTGCTTGTAAAAAGAATAAACCGTGTGAAGTTGAGTATATCAATTCGTATAATTTAGATACGATTTATCCGTCAGAATATTTGGCTGCTTATCCAGGTTCATGGTGGGAGTATGATAATGGGAACCGTGATGAATGCACGGCTTGGAAAAATGAATCTAAACAGCTAAGTGTTGTTCATAGTGACGGGTGCAACACCATTTTTCGTGACTACTTAATTGTGCCGAAGGTGAACAATTATTATGTATACGGAGATTTTACTTTTACTCGGAATAATTCAACAAACACAACCGTTTTAAGGCAAAAAGTAGGTGCCGTTGGCGACTCTTGGAAGTATACAGAAAATTTTGATGAGGGACATAAAACCTACAGATGGAGTGTAGACTCTTTATTGGATTTTAAAGAAGTAAATGGAGTCATTTATGAGGATGTTATTTTTGCCTTCTATTCATCTTCCATTTATTATGATCACAATTTTGGTGGCCCCCCGCCAGATGAAACCTACTTTTATTATGCACGAAACGTTGGCTTAATTAAGTACGAGCATTATGCTAATAATGGTTATGGTAATCCACCTGATGTGGAATATGGTTTAGAGAATTATTATATTGCCCCGCACTAATCAAGGTATGAATTTACTTTAATTCCTTTATAACCAAATAAGCCCCAATTCTGCTTTGCATTTCTGCAGGATCATCTTCGCAAATGTCCCAATCACCATCACGAATTTCAGCATGAACAGTTACTACGTTATCAATAAATGGTTCTAACTCTTTTTTGGTGATATTGCTTTCGCAAAACTTGATGAAATAATCTTGAACGGAAGCTCTAAAATAAAGCTCTGTAAAGCCTGCCGAAACGCCATTTTTTATAATGAAATCTTTTTCTACTATTTGTCCACTAATAATGAATTTGTCTGGGTCTTGTGGTTTTTTTTCCATAGAGTTAGTGGTACTGTTTGATACTTCGCAAGCAACTAATGAGCTTAAAATAAGCAGTAGGGTTGTAAACTTTAACATAAAGACAAGTTAAAGAAAATATATGAGATTTTCTTTCCTTATTCAATCACAAGTTTTTCTGTAACAATCCCTTGTCCGTTCTGAATTTGGAGGATATACATTCCGGACAATAAATGGGTTAAATCAAGATGATTGTCAGTAAGTGCAACTTTGTGTAGTAATTGGCCGGCTGTATCAAAAATAGATGCTGTAGCATTTTCAAGTGTAACTCCGTTAATCATTATATTTCCATTAGAAGGATTTGGACTAACGGTAAGTTGATTGGCGTCTAATTCATTTACAGATGCTGGCCCGCCCAAACCGTAAACCATCATATCGCGTTTTTCACCCGTATTGGCTTGCCCGCAGGTAAAGAAAATTTCATCCTCAATAACAAAAGAACCAGGTGCCCACCTTCCTCCGCTAGGGTGTGCAGGCAGTTCAATCCAACTATCAGAATCTGGATTATATTCCCAAAATTCACCTGTTGGTAAATTGCTATGTGTTTCTCCTTGGCCGCTTAAAATGTAACCCTTTCCTGCATACGAAAATTGCGTGCCTGCAACTCGTCCCTGGTCTGGAAAATCTGCTAATGTCGTCCATGTATCAGTTGATGGATCGTATTGGTAGAAATCATTAAATATTGTGCTGGTATGATGGCCAAATCCAACATATACATAGTCGCCAATTCCAAAGTAATAGGGGTGGTGTCGTTCAGTTGAAGGAAAACCTGTTTTTTCTGTCCAAGTGTCAGTTGCAATGTCATATTCCCACCAATCATCTAAATCGCCAAACTCATTTGCACCCAAGCCCACGTAAATTTTATCGTTTACCTGAACCATTGCTGGATGATAGCGCTCAACGCAAGGGCAAGGTGCTAATTCTGTCCATGACTCAGTGATTGGATCATATTCCCATAAATCATTCAAAGCAACACCTTCCAAGGTTACCTCGTTTTCATAATATCCAAATCCTAAATATGCTTTTGTAGTGGAGGTAACGCCATAAGAATATCCTCTCGCTAATCCAGGAAAATCAGGCAATGTGGTCCATGCATCTGTTACTGGATCGTATGAATAGAAATCCTTTAAAACTCCTACTGTTGGTTTGGTTCCTGCCACAACGTAACCTATTCCGTTCAAAGAAAAAGTAATGGGGTGGTGTCGCACACTAGCAGATGCTGGCATACTTTCTACATCCTCCCATTGTGCCAATGCCGTACATGAAAAGATAATTGTAAGTGTGGTAATTATTGATTTCATAGGAGTATTTAGTTGTAGTAACAAAGAATCTTGTGACCTTGTTCATAAAGGTACACTGATTATTTTACTTGATTTAATCCATTTTTAAGTATAAATAGGATGCCTAAATTCGATTAGTCTGAAATGGGTAGCTTATAGATGACTGTTTTTTCACTGAAATGAGTTTCAATGTATGCTCCATCTTCAAACGTAATAAAGCTATGTTTGCAAGGTACTACGAGTTCATAATTAGGATTTATGAGGCCGTATCTTGCACGATAACGTACCACATAATAACCGTTATCATCTTTTTTAACACCATTGAATCGATATTTCTTTTGCCTTTTTCCATTTTTGTCTATTAAGTAATAATAGGTGGCATCTTTTACCCAGGCATAGCCCTTCTCAAATGGGCGACATTCATGGTATTTGTTTTTATTCATTAATGCACCTGTGGTGTCCATATAGTTGTATCTGAGCGAAACAAAATCTTCTGTCAAGGTAAGTGTGTCATAATGATTGTTCTCCTGTAAACCATATAAGCAAACAATGGCATGACCTTCTTCAAAACCAGAGCCTGATTCAACAATATTAATAGCATTGGGGTCGTAATTTGAAGCAGAATAAGAGCTGATTGGTGACTTACCAAAAAATCGCCGAGTAGTATTGACAATTCCTTCAACTAAAGTGCGAATAAAACCTTTTCTACGTCGGCTTGATCCATAAGTCGACTTCTTCCTTCCAATTACAGGATAATCACCACCAATTTTTGCATAAGTGCTATCATTGATATAACCATAAGTATATGCTCCAAAAACAATACGATAACCGTTTTGAACATTTCCAAAACCGTGGTAATAATCACTTAATCGTTCGCCAATTTCTGTTCCAATAAACTGCAGGCTGTCTTTGGCAAATATCACTCTGTTTTCATCTAGTTCGCTTACGTATTGAATCCCCGTTTTTAATTGTTCGCCCTCATAATTAAAAATATCTACCGAAGGGAATTCATTTGTAGTGTCTCCCAATGCATAGATAGAATTTGATTTTAGAATGAATAAATCATAATCTCCAGTTACGATAGGGTTTAGGTCTTTGGAAGAATAAATGGAGCGTTTTTCGTTTTGCACGGCGGCGAAATAGGAGGAGTCTATGATCTCAAATTCCAAAAGATCTTTAACTTCTTTTTCTCCATTAAGTGCGAAAATGGCAGAAGATAGTTTTTCTCGAAAAACCAATAGATTATTAGCATATACTTCATAGGTTGAGATTTGATCTAATTTTAATGTTCCTTGATCAACATCATAAAGATTTGAGCTATGGCTATATCGGTAAGCCGTTTCTTTTTTATTGGGTAAAAAAGGTCGCTTTTTAGTGTAAGTATATGATTCTTTTGTGGTGGTTTTAGAAATTAACCATGTACCAATTGAGAGGACAGAATCAATGCCTTTTTCCAATAATTCATGTGAGTTAAAGAGTTTGTTTTGGTAGCCATTTTCTACAAAAACCATTTGTCCATACTTTACTGGTTTTTCAGTATTTAAATACTCCATTAAAAAATCACCATTGGCCATTATTAAAGCGTATTTTCCTCTCCTGTTTTTTAAAATACCTGTTCCATTAATGAAAGGACTTGTACGATAAATTTTGCCTTTGTGAATTATTTTTCCGCTTATATCAATATAATAAGCCTTCTCTTTTTTGTAGGCCGTAATAATTTTAGTATCGCCAAAAATCAAAGAATCGTATTTTGGTTTTTTAATGACTTCGTCACCATATTTAAAACCTACTTTCCCTTTTTTCTCGACACGTGCAATTTGTGCAGAAGCAAAGCTTGTAATTAGGATTAGATATGTGAAGATAATTGGGCGCATTTGTTCTTTTTCTGTTCGAACTAATGCAGAGCTTGCACTAGTTGTATTTCGGACATCTATTTTACTCCGTTAACTACACCAATGTAATAATTTTATTTGCGTTTCGCGCAAATTCTGACTTTGGCACGCGATTTTCAATAAGGTATGATAATGAAACAAACCTAGATTTGTATTAAGATTAAAGCAATGAAAAAAGGAGTTAAAATAATTCGATTGGCAGTAATAGGGACTTTGTTCTTTACAAAAACAGAGATTTCTTTACCTTTAGTAAGCTTTTTACAGGCAAAACTGCTTTTTTAAAGGTAAGTGATGAATTTCATCATTATAAGCCTTTTTAAACTTGAGCAATACTGCTTTGCGTTAACCGATTCTAATTCGCGTCAGATTCTTCCTTTACAGGAATCCAATCACCATATTCTTTGATGAGTGCTACTAGTTCGTCCAAGGCATCAGCCTCTGGAATGTTCTTTTTAACAACTTCACGCTCTTTGTAAAGGTTGATTTTACCTTTTCCAACACCGACATAACCATAATCGGCATCAGCCATTTCTCCTGGGCCGTTTACAATGCAGCCCATTATTCCAATTTTCAATCCTTTTAAATGGTTTGTTTTGGAGCGAATTTTTGCGGTAGTTTCTTGTAAATCAAACAAGGTTCTGCCACATGATGGGCAGGAGATATATTCTGTTTTTGAAATTCGAGTTCTTGTTGCTTGCAAAATACCAAAACTAGTAGAAGTCACTAATTGTGGATTCGCACAGTTTTCAGTTTGAATAGCAATACCATCTCCCATTCCGTCTAAAAACAATAAGCCAAAATCGGTAGAACTGTATAGTTGAAAGGTTTCATCATCTAAGTTCTTGTAGGTGTTATTTAATACAACTGGGATTTGAACCTCTGCTTGCATTAATTCAATAAAAAAGCGACGCATTTCAATACCGTTATGCACATTATTACTGTGCAGAACTAAAACCGCTTTTGTAAATTTAGGGTTTTGTTTAACAGTTTTAATTGTGGCCAAATCATGCGCATAAACTCTTACGAAGTTTAATTCTGCATGAATGGCTTTTGCATCTAAATAGGCCTCTAAATCAAAGATAGGATAAACCTGATTTTTGTTTTGCCAACTGCTTGCTTCGCAAATTACGCCCAATGTTCCAGGCAGCTCAAAATCTGGAATTTGAGTTCCAGTGTAAATATAATCTACGCTTTGTTCTTTTAAATGCCACTTATCATCTTCAACCTTATAAACATAGCCAGATGCAAATAAATGAGCTGGTTTAATTTTTTCATGTTTACTTAAGTCTGAAATCACAATGGGTACATTATGGTCGCCAATATTTTTTACAGCTTTTGTTACTCTTCGCTTATATTCAAAAGGATTATAGGGTAACTCTCCATTAATTGGAGCAATAGCAGAATTTTTACTAAAATCTGCATAGCGTTCAACCAATTTTCTGGCAACTGGAATTTCAAGTTCGGGCGCCTCAGTTAACGAAACTCGTACTGTATCTCCCAAACCATCTGCTAATAAAGTACCAATACCAACAGCAGATTTTATTCGACCATCTTCACCCTCACCAGCTTCGGTAACCCCTAGGTGCATTGGATAAATTCGTCCGCGCTCAATCATTTCACTTGCCAAAATTCGGTAAGCTTCAACCATTACTTGCGGATTACTCGATTTCATTGAAATAACCAAATCGTAATATTGATTGTCTTCGCAAATTTCAATAAACTCTAACGCCGACTGAACCATTCCCGCAGCAGTATCACCATACCGACTCGTAATTCTGTCAGAAAGTGAACCGTGATTTGTTCCAATGCGCATTGCACGTCCCAAATCTTTACACAGTATAACAAGTGGTGTAAATTTTTCACGAATTCGTACCAATTCTGCTT
>CAKZPK010000303.1 GCA_937139035.1 uncultured Crocinitomix sp.
GGTAGAAAAAAGCTGGGTGGTGTTGCAGAGATTAATTACTCATGGATTCCGGCAAAAAACAGTCGCACCATTACATTGGGTGTGCTAAGTAAGACTTTTGGAAATGGTTTAGATGTGATGAATGGAGGAAGTGACCCTGCTACTTATTATACTTTACAACCTTACCTTAACTTTGAATTGGGTAAACCAAATGCTAAAAAGTATTACAAACAACGCCTTCAATTACAAGGACATTATATTATTGAAAAAGGAGACGTTATTGAAAATAGCTTAACAGGAGCGTCTTTAAATTATGGATTCAAATATTCAAAGCGCATTCATAAAATTAATGCAGGCCTAAGTCTAGATTATTATGACGTTGTAAATAACAACTTGATTGGAATTGTTGGCCCACTATCTTCTGATTTAATGAATTTGGGAATTGAATTTGAATATGCTGTTCAATATTGGGACAAAAAGAATAAAACGTTTACTGTAAGAGCATTTTTAGGACAAAACCTATTTTACAATGGCGCAATTTCAAACCGTTATGGTTTTGCATTGGGAGGACAAACTGGTACTCAAGATGTCACTTACGACCATTATATGTTAGGCAGAAACCAAACGAGTGGTTTATGGGCTAATCAGCGATTAGAAAATCATGGAGGGTTTAAAACTACCTCGCAATTTGGTGTGACCAACGGAAGCATGTTTACAACCAACTTCTATACTGACCTACCATTTATTCCTTTAATAGGTGCTTATGCAGACTTTGGAATGTTTGACAACGCTGGTACTATGGAAATGGTTTCTGATGCAGGACTAGGAATTCGAATAGCAGATCGTTTTGGTGTTTATTTCCCACTTTATGAGTCTAGCAACTTAAAAGCTTCATTCCCTGACGGAACGCGATACGGAGAAAAAATTCGATTTACACTTAACTTAAGTGGAATGTCATTGTCGAAATTGATTCCCCGTTTTCTATAAAAAGAAGTTTATTTGAGCACATTTTTATTCTAAAAACTTGATATCAATTAATTTTGGTATAGAAAATTACTGCGTTTTATTCTATTCAATAATTTAGAATTTGACTGCCTCAATTTATCAGTTTCACAAACTACTATTTAAGACCTAGAACTAAAGACTTAACCAGTGGTCAAAACTTTAGGTGTTTAATCAAAAAAAACTGCTCCATTTTCACCTTTAATTTGAAAACGATAAAAATATTATTTTCATAAAACCCTGATATACCAAAAGATACAAGAGTTGTTTTTTCTTATCAGCTAAAAATAAATTTGATCGTATTGAATTTATTTATACATTTCAAACAACTAATTAACCCAACCAATTAGACATTTATCGATTAAAAAAAAGTCAGTTAACTGACCTGGGATAGGTATGGCCAGAAATGCGGAAACAGTGGCCTTAAATCTGAAAGTACGCGTAACAAAATTTCATTAATCCAAAACACAAATTATGAAAAAAGTAAACATTACAAAAAATGTAAAACTAATGTTGCTCGGAGCAGCAACATTATTATTTAGTACAACACAAGCGTCAGCCCAAGTACAATTTAGTGGAACAGTTAATACTGGATCAACCGCATCAGCAATAGGTTACCAGACCAATGCAACTGGCTCTCGATCCTTTTCTTCGGGATACCAAACAACAGCATCAGGACACTATTCAACTGTATTTGGATTTCGCAGCGTAGCGTCAGGTTATCAATCATTAGCAGCCGGGCACTGGAGTTCAGCAACAGGTAGTTATTCAACAGCTATTGGAGCAAGAGCTGTAACAGGTGCTGGTGGATCACATGCAATTGCACTTGGGATTGATATTCGAGCAAATGCCAATCGCTCAATGACTTTTGGTGCAGGTATCGGAAATGGTGCAGCAAATGCCATTCAAAACAATATTCCATATTCCTTAATGGTTGGGTTCAACAGTACGGTTCCTTCTTTATTTGTTGGACCTTCATCAGGAGCGGGAACAACTGGTAGAGTTGGAATTGGTACAACCAATACACCAACCACTATTGGCGGGCAAAATATTAGCGCCTACCGTTTATTCGTTGCAGGAGGAATCTTGACAGAAGAAGTTCGTGTAAGAACTGGTTGGGCAGATTATGTATTTGCTGATGACTATGAATTACCAACCTTAACAGAAGTTGGAGAATATATTGATGAAAACGGACACTTACCAAATGTACCTTCTGCTGAGCAAGTAGAGGAAGAAGGTATTGAAATTGGTGAAATCACACGTATTCAACAAGAAAAAATTGAGGAATTAACGCTTTATATGATTGAAATGCAAAAAGAAATTGACGCATTAAAAGCGAAAATAGAAGTACAAGGAAATTAAGAATTAATTTAAAAAAGATATAGTATGAAAAATTTCATAAAATTGACTTCAGTCATGCTATTCGTATGTTCTCCTTTCTTTGTAATGTCACAAACTGACACAAAAAAAGACATAGATACGCGAGTAGATAACTGGAGATATTGGCAAGATAAAGGCGAGCAAGGAATTGTTCCCCTAAATCCAGAATTGCCACCTCAACCCATAATCGACTACCGATTACATCCGGACGGTAAAACCGCCGCGATTGATGGAACCGATATATTAATTGTATCTGGATCGGGCATGAACCAAAGTGAAAACTCGGTTTTTGTTAATCCAGCAGACAACCAAATTTCCCTCAATGGAAATAACTCATTTTTAGGAGTGGTTAGCCCAGCTGGTGCAAACGCCATGTTTACATTTGACGGAGGTTTAACTTGGACTGGAGGACCTAGTGCTCCATTGAGTGGAAACTCTGGTGACCCTGCAATGGCTATTGATTTAGATGGAAATAGTTATGCCGGACATATTGCTTCTGGTTTCAACCAAGGAGTAAACATCTCACCTGACAATGGTGTAACATGGACAGCTAGCACTGTTGCCGTAGGTTCCGTATTAGATAAGAACCACCTTTGGGTTGACAATTCTCCAACAAGTGTTCATGAGGGAAACCTTTACAGCGCATGGTCTCAACTTGGAGGAAGTGCACCTAATTTAAATCAAATCATTATCTCAAGATCAACAGATGATGGGGTAACATGGTCAACACCAATGCAAATTAGTTCTGGTGTTGCTGCAGGTAGCCATAACCAAGGTGTAAATATTCAAACTGGTCCTGGTGGAGAGATTTACGTAGTTTGGGCAATCTATGATAGTTGGCCAAGTGTTGAAACCGCTTTAGGATTTAGTATGTCAACAGATGGAGGATTAACTTTTTCTCCTGCTGTAAGAATCATTTCTAACATTAGTGGTATTCGTGGAAATCCAATTACAAATCCAACAGGAAAAAATCAAAGAGTAAACTCATTTCCTGTAATGGCTTGTGATATTAGTGGAGGCACTAACAATGGCGACCTTTATATCACTTGGGCTAATGAAGGTGTTCCTGGTGTAAATATTGGACCAGATGTAAGCGCCTATATGATTCGTTCGACAGACGGCGGAACAACTTGGGGAACTCCATCACGTATCAATCAAGATCCGATTGGTAATGTTCAATACTTTCCTTGGATTACTTCTGATCCTGAAACTGGTGACTTACACACTATCTTTTATGATGATAGAAATGTCGCCGGAACAATGGTTGAAACGTGGGTTGCTACTTCGTCAGACGGAGGAGGAACTTGGTCTGAACTTCGAGTGAGTGATGTAGCCTTTACACCTGCACCTATTCCTGGAATGGCCTTCGGTTATATGGGCGATTATTTAGGAATTGCAGCACGAGGAGGTCAAGTATATCCTGTTTGGACAGATAATAGAACTGGGCAAACGCTATCCTATACCTCGCCATTTACATGTGGCTGTGCTCCTGATTTGGTAATCACTGCAAATGTTCCATTTGGAGGAATTGATCATCAAGAAGCCGATCAAACTATTACAGCTTCAAATGATATCGCATCTGGTGGTGAGGCAATTTATCACGCAGGTGATGAAGTACTCATGATTGACGGATTTACAAGTTTGAATGGGTCAGCATACAGAGCTTATATTGAAGCTTGTACAGGAACCTATATTCTTGCGCCTGAATCTGGCAGTGAAGGGGTAGATGATCCAGAATATGTAAAAGCTCCTAAACCAAAAATGATTGAATATTATGATGAGAAACAAGCAGCAATTGAGTTGACCGTTTATCCTAACCCAACAAGCGACATTTTTAATGTTAAGTTGAATGAAGGAGCATTAATCGACAATTTTGATGTACGCATCTATAGTATGAGTCAAGGTTTAGTTTCTTATAATCAGTTTACTGATAGAAGTGCCAATTCATTCCAAATAGACATTTCGGACTTTGCGCCAGGTGTTTATTTTATTGAGGTGATTGATACAGAAAACGAAAAAACCTACAGTTCAAAAGTGATTAAGAAATAATCAACTTTATTAACTAGTTAAGCGCGGCACTATTCAATTAGTGTCGCGTTTTTTTATGGATTCAATTTTCAAAAAGCGCTCTAACAAACTTGGCTTTTTCAAAAAACTCTTTTCCGTTAATTTCAGTATTTCCAATTAGTCCGCCTAAATATCCAATTGTATCACAATCATAGTTTACCACGGCGTTTGCAAAGTCAGCACCGCAATTGCCTTGATTGAATACATAAACGACATCCTTTTGAAATTCGTACTCACGAACAGAAGCGCCTGAATCACATGCCTCATTTTCTGAAAAATAAATAACTTGATCAGCAATGCAAGGCGGTTCAACAATTTGCGGCTGTTTATTATTACAACTTAAGATTGTCAAAAGAAGAATTAAAATATAGAATGCTTTCATATTCGTTTATTTTTAGGATGAAACGAATAGCAAATGGGTTGCATTTACGCAACAATAATCACAGTAAATGAAAAGTCTATCTCATTTTACCACGCTTACCCTTACTCATTTGGGCCATGCGCATTTGATTTTGAGAAGTAGCACGCCCCATTTGTTTTTTCAAACTTTTAATGTGGTCCGTTAACATGCCCTTTTTATCCAACTTCTTTGCTTCTCCCAATAACGTTTCCGCTTCTCTTCTTCGTCCAGTCGATAAACAAATAGCTCCAATATTCATTTTTGCCATTGCTTGGTCATGCTCTTTTTTTAGACCAATACTTAGCGCTTTTCTAAATAGAGATTCAACCTGTCCTGCTTTTAAAGTTTGAGAAGATGCAATAGCTTTTAGATAAAAGAAATAAGCTTGCTGCCCTTTCATTAAAAATTGAGGTTGCTTAATACGGTTTAAATATTTCTGTGCCTTTTCCATATTTTGCTGTCTCATTTGCAGGGCAGCTAAAATTAGGTTTTCATTTCTGAATAAAAACAGGCCAATAAATGCCGTTATAAAAATGAATACAATTCCCCATCCCCAAGATCCACTATAAAACAAGTAAACCGTAAAAAACAGTGACGAAAGTGTTAGAAGAGATTTTATTATTAATCCAATCATTTTAAAAATTTATTTAATCAATTGTAGCAATACATTTTAATTCAATCGCAATAGGTGTCGGCAAACTGTTTATTTCAACAGTTGTTCGGCAAGGTTGATTGTCCTTAAAATATTCTGCATATACTTTATTATAGACATGAAAGTCTCTTTTCATATGTACTAAAAAAACAGTAACATCAACTAGGTTATCCCAAGAAGATCCTGAAGCTTCTAGTATCAATCTTACATTATCGAAAACTGATCTGCATTGTGCTTCAAAATCAAACTCTTTGAAATTTCCATTGTGATCCAACACTAATCCTGGTACAACCGAGTCATTAGAATCTGATCCTGCAACTCTTGGTCCAACCCCAGATAAAAACAAAAGGTTACCTACTCGCCTTGCGTGAGGATATAATCCTACAGGCTTTGGAGCGTTTGAAGCACTAATTTTTTCAGACATAGCGGAAAATTTGGTACAAATATACATGTTCATTTTAGCATTCAGAGAAAATTACAGTGATTATTTCCCATTTTTAATGGGTTTTATAGTGTAATCAGGATCAAATTAATTCAGTGCTGTCATTCATCAATATTTACAGTCTAAATTGTTTTTTCAATTCTGATCAATACCCTATTCATCAAAATGTATACTTTTGGGAGTAGAATTGCTGGTTAATAAATTGTTCTTGATGTTTAACTGTATTATAAAATGAGGCTTAAAAATATACTTTGTGCAAGTTTTGCGTTTCTCGTCATTCTAATTGCAGCATATTTTGGAGCAAGTATTCATGGTTCTAAAACGAATGATATAATTTCTTATTTAAATGAATTTGAAAATATCAACTATTATGACGCAGACCTCATTCCCCAATTAAACTTTCAAGCGGCACTATTAACAGCTCCTTTTCTATTTGCAATTTTGGTGTTTGAATTACTTATTATTTTTAAAACTTCAGTTCGTAAAGTAAAGAACTTGGCAATTGGTGCTACTTTCGCCGTAGCCATTGTAATAGTAGTTGATATTCTAACAATAAACAATCCCTACGATTTTGATTTCAGTACCTGGGGATACGTTTGGATCACTATGAGTGCGATAATATTAACCGCCAACCTAGTTTCTATTTTTGTAAAAGGAAATACTTGAGAATTATCGAAAAGGTTTAATCCAAGACCTTACGTTAACAAATATTTAACTAAACCAGCGCCTTAACTTACTGATTTATTGATAGTTGTATTTTTGGCATAACCATTGCAATAATCGTAATATGTTTAATTAAAACTTTAACTATTATGATCGCAAAAAAAAACCCGAAAGCCGACCTCGAAAAAAAACGGTTCGCTTTCTTTCAAATCGGACTCATTGTTGCAGGCTCTCTTTGCTTAGCCGCTTTTGAATACTCTACAGTAACAAGTGGACCTGAAGCCTCATACGATATTGATGATAATAATCAAATAAGTATGCTTGAGCCAGATTTACAACCGTTACCTGAGCCTCAAAAGCAACAAAAAAAACAAAAAGTATTGGACTTGAGTCAGGAAGTGCATGTAACTAAAGAACCTGTTACTGATCCTGTTCCTCAAACAGATCCTAATCCTACACCTGAACCAGGACCTATTGAAATTGGTCCAATTGATGAAGAAGGCCCAGGATATGGAATTATTATTCCTCCAACAGTGATTGTTGATGTTCCAGACATTGACCCATCATTTCCTGGCGGTGTTGCAGCTATGAGCTCATTTATAAATAAATACATTGACATTCCACAATTTTTAATGGATGACGAAGGTGGAACAGTTTATATTGAATTTGTAGTAAATAAAGACGGTTCAATTGAACAATCAAAAGTAGTTAAGAGTGTTTCTGACGGTTTAGACAAGGCAGCATTAGATGTTATTTCACGTATGCCAAAATGGACACCTGGTGAGCAATACGGAAAAACTGTTCGATCAAGACTAACTATTCCTATTAATATCAAATTAAGATAGTAACCCAAGACCTTTGGACTTATAAGGCAATGCCTGATGCAACTATAACTGCATCAGGCATTTTTTTGTTCAAAAACCGCATATTTGATTTTATCACTCAATTACTTTTTTTTGTTTGATTTTAAACATTTCCCGCTCGTACCTCTGCTTTTATTAGGGTTTACAGCATGTTTTTAAGTATTTAAGCTTACTTTTACTCTTAGCTGTCAAATGTTTAATGCTACTTATTAAAATAATTTTTAATGCTGAGCAACTTTTTTTAACGTCTTACAGTCTACAATACATAACACGATAAGCACTACCTAAATCTCACATTTATTTAGTGCTATAAATTTTTTAAAAAACAAAAAGATGAATAGTTTGAAAAAAATCTTCCTTTTGGTAGCACTATCCGTAGCTTCTTTTTCATTTTCGCAATCAACTGATGCTGGTTTAGCAACAATTGATGCGAATTATTGTTTAGTGCTGGATACTGATTCTGAAATTCAAGAACATTATTCAGCAGATGCAACTGGCCTAAACTGGACCTCAGCTGCACATGCTGCTAAAAAATGTGGTTTCCACACCAACAATTTGGTGACTTATACTGCTGATTATGAAAACAACAGCATTTTAATTCACATTCATATGGATAGAACCTATGAAACAAAAGATGTGATTTGGTGGAATCAGTACTTACTAAGCATCTGTAAATAATATTAATCGCTAGAAATAATTACACTATGTTTTTAATTAAAAAAATGAAATCGACCCTACTACTCTTTCTTGCATTGCTTAGCGGACTCTTTTCGTATGGACAACTTGAATTTGGTAATTCATACATAATGGGAGATCGCGTAAACATTGCAATTAG
>CAKZPK010000304.1 GCA_937139035.1 uncultured Crocinitomix sp.
GTGATAAAATTTGTTTGCAAGAGAGAGAGAAATAAGCCTAGTATCAATCACAGCCCCCTAACCAATTGAACAGTACCTTGACCATTGAAGACGTTATTTTTAGACGAAACAGAACTGTAAGAATAAAAATAGGTTCCGTCTGTGCATGGATTTCCATTTAGATCCGTTCCGTCCCAACCGTCTGTCACTTCAGAGAATTCTGAAATCATTACTCCCCAGCGGTTATAAATAACGCAATGAAAGGTCTTAACTGCTCCAGTAGGAATTAATTCAAAAGTAAATACATCATTTATATTATCCGTTCCAGGGGTGAAAACATTGGGAACGGTGAATGGACGATTTTCGTATTCTTCAGAGATATTCCAATCGTTATTATTGATGACCAATGGAGAGAATTTAATAAAACCTGGATTATGTATTTCGCCTTTGCCATGCTGAATAACAATGCTGTCTACACTTTCATATCTTAAATGAAGAAACCCGGCAATATTAGGATCAGAACCCCATAGTCCAAATACAGTATCACCTACAACCTTAACATATGATGAATCAACAATGATAGGATCATTATGAAGTATTAGTTGATCATTATAATGGAAACCATCAACAGTATCGCGATTGATATTTTCAATTTGAAATTCAACATCTACAGGTTCAGAAAACTTGAAAATGTAGTTGTGTTGTATATCTTCATCAGCGCCATTATTGATGCCAACAATTATCCAGTTTTCATAAAGCTCTCCACCAGAAGGACTTCCAGTGTACATATTATAGATTTCAAGATCAATTCCGCTACTATCTATATTAGGGTAGTCCGTAACATATGGCATAAATCCGTCGTCCGACCAATGAAATATTTGAGCATAAGATTTTGAATCTAAAAAAATGAGGAATAAAGACAAGCAACAAACGAATATTTTCTTTTTCACAATGAGTTTAAGTTTTGCATTTTTAATATAGTTATCCTTTGAACGCTTAAATTGGGTATTTA
This sequence comes from uncultured Crocinitomix sp., assembly GCA_937139035.1. Taxonomy (GTDB): domain Bacteria; phylum Bacteroidota; class Bacteroidia; order Flavobacteriales_D; family Crocinitomicaceae; genus Crocinitomix. Next base: position 992 of record CAKZPK010000304.1, read on the forward strand.
TTGAATCGGGTTCTCAACTAACTGAGCTGATGCGTTGATAAATTTATCAGGGTTATTTTGAAGGAAAACATTTCTCGCCCTCCTCTTGACATAACGTTGTCACTTGCTTAACGTATGTTTGTATCTTATCGAGGTAATGTAATTGTAATGTCTAAAAAAGAAGTAGAAACATATTGTCCTAAGAGTCCCTCAGATTGGCGAAAATGGTTAGAAAAAAATCATGCAGAAAAGCAGTCTATTTGGCTTGTTTATTATAGAACAGCAACAAAAATACCTTCTCTTAGTTGGAGTGAAGCAGTGGATGAGGCACTTTGCTTTGGATGGATAGATAGCACTAAAAAGACGATTGACAAGGAAAGGTATATGCAATATTTCAGTAAAAGAAAGCCAAGTAGTACATGGTCTAAAATAAATAAAGACAAAATTGTTAAACTCACCCAAAACAATCTCATGACAAAAGCAGGTTTTGATAGCGTAGAAACTGCTAAAAAAAAATGGAACATGGTCGCTAATGGATGATGTTGAAAAAATGATAATCCCAGAAGATTTAAGAATAGCATTGAATAAAAATGAAAGTTCTATGGAGTTTTTTCAGAACCAATCAAAATCAATAAAAAAAACATTGTTACATTGGGTTGTAGTTGCTAAAAGAGTAGAGACAAGAAAGAAGAGAATTGAAGAAATAGCGCGAATGGCTGCCAAAGGCTTAAGACCAAGCCAATTTGGATAAAAACAAGAAATTTGAAAAAATAATGGACAATAGAATAATTGAACAACTGAAACTTTGTTTTGAAAAAGACAGAAAAATATCATTTTTAGTTGGTGCTGGGCTATCTGCAGATAGTGGCATACCAACATTTAGAGGAAAAGACGGTTATTGGGTTTCTGGTTCAAAAAATTATAAAGCCGAGGAAATAGGAACGTTTAGAATGTTTAATCTAGCTTCGCAAGAAGTTTGGAAGTGGTTTCTGTATCGAAAATCTGTAACAGAAAAGGCTAAGCCAAATCCAAGCCACTTTTTATTAAAAGAAATTGAAGATCAATTAGAGGATCGTTTTGCCTTAATATCTCAGAATGTTGATGGTTTGCATAGAAAAGCAGGAAGTTCAGAAGAAAGAACTTTTTTGATTCATGGAGATTTTGATTTTGTGAGGTGTGGAGATGAATGCTCTAAAGAACTATATCCTTTCCCCAAAGAAATTAACCTTATTGATAGAAATAAGGATATAATTACGGAACATGAATGGAAAGCATTAAGATGCCCTAAATGCGGAGAAGATTTAAGACCTCATGTCTTGTGGTTTGATGAGTATTATGATGAAAAGTATTTTAAAAGAGATAGCGTATTAAGAATCTCAAAGAGTACAGGGATTCTATTTGTAATCGGAACTTCTGGAGCAACAACTTTACCGCAAATGGTTGCTAGAAATGTGCTGTCTAGAGGTGGAATGATTATAGAGGTGAATATAGAAGAAAGTTATTTTAGTGATTTATTAAAGAATAAAACGAATGGCATTGTTGTGAATCAAAAAAGCACGCCTTTTCTAACCGAATTGAGTGAAGAAATAAAAAAAATGATGGCGGCAAAGCATAAAAAATAACTAGGCGTAAGGATTAATTGTAAAAGATGGGATATTGGATTTATCATGAAAAGGCGACCTTGGACAAAAAGTCAAATGTTGATGCATGTGGACTGTCTTCGCTTAATGAAAACAAAACAGACTTAGGACTTTTTGAAAAGTATATTCAAAAAGTTGAATTAAAGGTATTGGTAGACACTGTCTTAGTCGTTAACAATTTTAAGTTGTTTAAAGAAGAAAAACTTCGACTAAATCATCAGATTTTTCATAAATCACAACAAAAGATGATAGAAAAACATATACTCAAAAACAAGTATAATTTGCTAACAAAGGAAGTGAGCACAAATACTGCAGAAAGAACTATCTATAGTTTCTACAATTATGAGACTAAAGATGGAATGTATACAGAAAAAATCTTTGAAAGCCCTTTTAAAGATTGTTGCGCTGAATTTTATCAAAAATATTTTTCAGGAATCAACTACTCAGAATTTAGTGCATTTAAAAAGGCTTGTGAATTAGAATATGATAAATGGAGATATCCGAACAAAGAGGACTTTGTGAATGAACTTAATTTATTTAAAGAAAACCTAATTGATAAATATGAACATGGGAAAAGTATCCTATCTTATTTCTAAATGATCAACAGTTATTCTTGCTTTTACATTTCATCAGAAAAATTCTACAATTGAGTAGCTAACTTTTTCATAATTCTTTTTAAAAAGCACGCCTTTTTTGACGGAATTGAATGAGGAAATAAAAAAGATTGTTGCAACAAACCTTAATAACAAGAAGGAGTAATTACTTTTCTTCATCATGATTATTTTGGATTAATTTTTTTATGATAAAATTGGTGTGATCAAATTATAGTCTTCCATTTAGTTTTGATCAATTATTATGTATTTATAAAAAAGTACTACATTTGTACTGTAATAAAAATAATTACAGATGATAAAGAGCAAGTTTGCTATTCAATTACACATCCTAACTTTACTAGCTGATAACTCTAGTGAATGGTTGTCTTCTTCTTATATTGCGGGGAGTTTGAATATCAACCCTGTTTTGGTTAGAAAAGAGATAAAGCAGTTAAAATCAGCAGGTTTTGTGGACAGTAAAGAGGGGACAAGTGGTGGAATTACACTCTTGAAAAAATCGAGTGAAATTATGTTGTCGGATATCTTTAAGGTATCAAAAGGAGAAGATAATGTATTGTCATTTTCAAAAAATAGCCCCAATCCAAAATGCCCTATCGGAAAAAAGATTAACGAAAATTTACAGGGGTTATACAATGAAATTGACGATTCAATTGAACAAAGCCTAAATGCTAAGAGTTTATTAGACTTTAGAAATCAGTTCTAATTTTTTTTGCCCCCAACTGTAATAAAAAAAGTAACAATTGAAAACAAAATACAATGCAAACATTAATTATAGGAGCCAACGGAAACCTTGGCAAAGCTGTAACCAAGCAATTATCAGCTAAAAAACAGATTAAGGCCGCTACTCGGAGTCAAGACGTACATAGGAACATTCCTAATGTGGAAAATGTGGTTTTTGATTTTGAAAAACCTGAAACTTATAAAAACGCTATTGAAAATGTAGATAGTGTGTTTATACAAGCTCCGCCACTGGATGCTCAAGCTTATCAGAAATTAAGCCCATTCATTGAATATTTAGGTGAAAATGGTATTAAGCGTGTTGTTTTCAATTCGGCTTGGGGAGTGGATCATAATGAGGATGCTCCATTAAGAAAAATTGAGCGAAAATTAATGAATGAGGGCTTTGACTACACATTTACACGACCCAACTTCTTTTTAGAGAATTTCACATCAGGATTTGCAGCTGCACCACTTAATAATGACAAGGTTATTGTGCACAATGCAGGAGAAGCGAAATTAGCTTTTGTTTCTGTGGAAGATATTGCCTCAGTAGTTGTAGAATCTTTTATAGATGAAAATCACATTGGTAAAGGTTATAACCTTTCAGGAAAAGAAGCTATTTCGCATCAAGATGTGGCAAACTTTTTTACTCAAAAAATGGGTGAAAATATTCAAAATGTTTCCCTTTCTGCAGACCAGATGAAAGCGGGTGCAATGGAGAGCGGACTTCCTGAAAGTGAAGCTGATTATTTAGTAATGCTATATAATATTGCTGCGGAAGGGCATATGGCGCATTTGTCAAATGATATTTATTCTGTATTAGGAAGAGAACCAAAATCGATTAATGAAATTTAGGTAAGTAAATTAACTTGAAACAAAAAATAGAGCATTTGTTTATCATTAAGAAGTTTCTGATAGGAATAGAGTTGTTTTAAGTTTTTATAACTAATAGTAAGAAAGGGCATTTTTATAAATGTCCTTTCTTATTTCAATACATCCCGACTTATAATCCATTTGAAAACATTAAATTGTGTAATGTTGATCATTTTGAGGCAAGAATAAAATTAAACAAGCTAAATGAGAATTGTAAAATGAATAAATTAATGCTGCTAGTTCTAATTCTATGTGCTAATATAGCTTCGTCTCAAGCCGTGGACACATTGATCGTTTATCAAAACGACACAACTGTTTTTAATAGCACAGGTGCTTTTGTGCAATGGCCTTGTCGTAAACCTGAGTTTCATATCAGTTATGAGATTAAAACGCCTGTAGATAGTGCGTATTACTTTATTTATAATGAAGAAAAACAGCTGGCGGAAGAGGGGATTTATCAATCTAAATTAATTGATGGAGTGTCGTATAATGGAATGTTAGATTCAAAATATTATCGCTATCATAAGAATGGAAAATTATACATTCTATTCTATAAAGAAAACGGGCGCACAGTAAAAGCTGAGTTTTATAATAAACGTGGTAAATTTAAAGAAGTAAAGGTTTACTAAATTCGTTTTCAATCCATTAAAACACCTCTTAATGAAAATCAGTTTAATCATTCTAAACCTTATATTTTTAAATGCATTTCAAACATTTGGGCAGGGGGAACAAAATAACTATGCAGAATTAACACCCAAAATTGATTCGATTATTAACGTACATAATTTTAATGGCGTCATTTCTCTGTTTTCAGATACAGTTAACATCTATTCCAAAGCAGTTGGATATTCTGACCTAAAAAATAAAACAAGACTTAACCTTAACGATCAGTTTGTGATTGGTTCAATTAGCAAACAAATTACAACCGTATTAATTTTGCGAGAATATGAAAAAGGTAAAATAGGGTTAAGCGATACAATTGGTAAATATCTGACCGAGATTAAGCAACCTTGGGTTAGAGAAATAACGGTTCATCAACTGCTTACGCACACACATGGCATTGTTGATGTAGATAAATCACTGCAATTCAAGCCTGGTGCACAATTTCAATATTCGCAATTAGGTTATGAATTACTCGCACAAATTCTTGAAAGTGTCAGTGGAAAGTCGTTTGAAGAATTATCAACCGAATTATTTGGTCAATTTGGGTTGAAAAATACCTTCCATCCTAATAATAACAAATATGAAAACCTCGTAAAAAGCTACGAAGAGAATGAAAATGGTGTTTTAGAGTATGCTGAACACAGCTTAGAAAATTACGCAGCTGCAGGCTCGTTTATCTCAAATGCACAAGATTTAATACGGTGGAATGTATTACTTCATTCTGAAAAGTTGGTTAGAAAAGAAACACTGGAATTAATGAAAGTCAAATATGCCGCCAGAATCCATCCGATTTTTGGAACAGTAGAGTATGGGTACGGTTTAATCTTTAAAGATGGTGAGCAGAACATTCAAATTGGTGCATTAGGTTATGCTCCCGGATTTGTTTCTGCAAGTTATTATCATCCTCAAACAAACCTGAACCTTGTTATATTAGAAAATACAGCAAAAAAATTGCACGATTTTAGGCAAACATTTTCAGTACATACCGAAATCATGGAATTAATAAAAAGGGTAAAACATTCGTAGCACTGCTCCTTTTTTATACATTTGGTTTGTTCAACACGTAGTATTTAATCGAAAAATGAAAACAGAATTTTTAACCAAATGCTATCCCAATCTTGAAACCGCTCTAATTCAAGAAATTGAAGAATACGCCATATTGAAGACTTTTGATGCGAATCAATTTGTGGTAGAACAAGGACAGTACATTAAGTACTTACCAATTATTCAATCAGGATGCATTAAAGTGTTTTGCAATGAAGATGCGATAAGCTTTTTATTGTATTATATAAAATCGGGAGAATCATGTATCTATAGTTTTGCTCATGTGAATAATAACGAGCAAGCAAATTTTTCTGCAGTCGCAGAAATGGATAGTGAATTATTATTACTTCCAATAGATAAAGTGGAGCTTTGGATAAAAAAATACCCTTCATTAAATAGTATCGTGCTGAACAATTATAAAAAGCACTATAATGATTTATTAGATACTACCAAACAAATTATTTGCCACGACCTTGAAGAAAGATTGATTGCTTATTTAGAAACAAAATCTAAGTTGCTGGAAACAGACCTAATAAGTATTTCTCACCAAGAAATTGCGGATGACTTAGGAACATCAAGAGAAGTGATTTCTCGTATAATGAAAAAAACGAGTCTAAAAAAGGTGGTAAAACAAGAAGGGAGAAAGATTAAAATTTTGTGAAGTAACATATGTCACTGATTTTGTTTTGTGCAGTGGGTAGTTTTGGCGTTCATAAAATCAAAACAATATGTCAGAACAAACACAATTAATTCCAGGTAATTCATTGATTACAAAAACGCCTGAAGAAGGAAGAGCTTTAGCGGTGAAAATGTCAAGACTAATTATCAAAATTACTCAACCTGATGCCGAAGCTAGAGAAAAAATGCGCCCAACTTATGCGAATGACGCAGCCATGCTAATTGCAATTGGACAGACCGTAGCAACTGAGTTTGCAACAATAGCAAAGGCAAATGATTATTGGAAGTAAATATTAATCTTGAGGAAGAGTCTGAGCGATTTATTCTACATTTTTGCCAAAGTTAAAGCGGTAACCTATAGCGAAATGCGTGGCCTTATAATTAAATGCAGAGGCGGTTTCTGTTTGTCCTGCAAAATTCAATAATATTGCAGTTTCGTGAGTTCTAATTCCTTTTTGAATTGTAAAAATCAAGTCTGATTTTCTTCCTTTTTTTGAGTAAAAAGAATAACCCGCATAAAGTCTAATGGGGGTAGTTATAATTTTGTGCCCTTGAAAAACAACTGATGATAATAGCTCTTCTGACGGCGTGTAAACATTAAATGTATTAAGATATTCTCCGCGCCAACTTAAATCGCTACCTAAACCTAATAGCCATTTTTTTGAGATTTGATGTTCAAAGCTAACAGGTAGTGAAGCGCCTATATTTTGAGAAACTTGATTGATAGTTCCAAAATCAAAATTATACGTGTAAAAACTAACTTTTAGTCCTGTTACAATGGCGCTTTTATCGTTAAGATTAAAGCGAACCGGAGCCGTAACTCCAAAACCTATACTTGGTCGTTTATTAAAACTGTCATCATTAATGTCTTTACCTTCAAGTATAGAATAATTAATTTCAGGAGTAATTCCAAATTGAACGCGCTTTGACTGAGCATTAGACTGATAGCAAAAGCTTGTGATGATAAAAAGGGTTAAGAAGTATTTCATTTTTTTTCTTGTGAATGATGCAAAAATCGTACCAACTAAATGGGAGAGCTTATTGCTTCAAATTGATCAGAAGTAATATTTGATTCCTATGAACAAGCTTAGAGAAAT